>JAGVNP010000010.1 GCA_020053185.1 Deltaproteobacteria bacterium
CCTGGATTTACCGCATGGGTTAAAGAAACATTCGGCGGAGCAAAAGGATGCACACACTTAAATGCCCTGCTCCTTGCAATGGCTCCTGCAGCAATACAGGGATACTGGTCATCCTATATGTCATCGCACTCTTTCAAATCGATCCAGGAGGCTTTCAAAAAAGCACCTGACCCGCGCTACCTGATTGATACCTGCTGGGTGTGGAGATCTGACGGCCCTCTGGTCAAGGAACTGGTAGCACAAATAGAAAGTAAGGCGTAAAGCGTGAGGTGCGAGGAGCGAGAATAAAAAAAAGAGTTTTATTGGTTCTATTGGTCTTATTGGTTAAGCTCTCATTCAACAAAACTAATCAAACAAATAAAACCAATTAAACCATTCCCACGAATCACGATTTACGAATTACGTCGAGAACCCATCGTTCTTTTGCCATTTGCCTCTTTTTTCCTAATCAGCTACAATAAGGTAATCGATTAAAATATTCTTTAGGATGTTGTATGCCGGAAAAATCTTTATATGAGCAGCTTTCAGACAGAATATTCACGACCGGGTCCAAAATCATCCCGAAACTGTTTGCCATGCTGGCAGATGAGGTAGATGCAAAACTCCTTCTTTCCATGCCAGGGAGCGCAGAAGAACTGGCAAACAAACTTGGCCTCCCAAAAGTCGAAACGCAAAAACGCGCAGAAGAAATGTATCACAAAGGCCTGGCATTCAAATCAGTAAAAGGCTCTGGTGTAAAATACCGCATGTGCAGAGACCTGATGCAGTTTCATGATGCAACCATACTGTGGCCAGAGGCCCCAAGAAATTTCCACGATATGTGGCAGCAGTACATGGAACAAGAATGGCCTGGCTATGCATCATTCGCAGAAAAACTCCTTCCCCAGCCCATGATAAGGGTTGTGCCTGTGCATGAAAACATCGATGCAACGAATAAGGTCCTGCCTTACGAGGATGCAATCGCCATCATAGACAATGCAGAAAAGATCGCGGTGACCAAATGCACATGCAGGGTTATTGCACACAAGTGCGACAACCCGGTCGAGGTATGCCTGCAGATCGGCAAAGGCGCAGCATACGCAATCGACAGAGGCTCCGGCAGACAAGTCACAAAAGACGAAGCGAAAAAAATAATAAGGCAATGCGAAGAAAGCGGGCTGATCCACACCACCATGAACAAAACCTCAATGGATCACTTTATCTGCAACTGCTGCAGATGCTGCTGCCAGATGATGCCTGTCATGATACAGCATGGAACAAAGCTGCTTTCTCCAAGCAGATTCACTGCAACAATCAACAAAGATAACTGCACAGGATGCGGACTTTGCATTGAACGCTGTTTTTTCAACGCAATCACACTGAATGATACTGCAGATCTTGACCCTGCAAAATGCATAGGATGCGGACTCTGTGCAGTTGTGTGCCCTGTGGAGGCCATCAGCCTTAAAGAAACAAAACCTCAGGATTTTATTCCTGAGTAAAAAATGATTTTTGGGGTGTCAAATACACCTTGACCCCCAAAATGTTTTTGACATAAGACTTTTCTCACCTTAATACTTGAAAGGGGTGAAGTGTATGAATAAAAAAGACCTGTTTGCCAACCTGGACAAAATGTTCTTCCCAAAATCCGTTGCCATAGTCGGCTCAACAGATATCCCTGGCAAATGGGGATTTTTGATCACCTCCAACATACTCGGAAACGCATATAAGGGAAAAGTATATCCGGTAAACTCAACCAAAAAAAATATCATGGGCTGCCCTGTTTATCCGGATCTCAAAGATGTGCCTGATGGCGTTGATCTCGCATTCGTCACCATCCCTGCAAAAGCACTTCCTGAAACCTTAAAAACCTGTATTGCAAAAAACATACGCGCAGTTGTCATCATCTCATCAGGCTTCAGCGAAACAGGCCAGGAAGGTAAATTACTGGAAAAAGAGATCGTGGATATCGCTACCCAAGGCGGCATCACCTTTATCGGCCCAAACACAATGGGCATTGCATCCATGCACAATGACCTTGTCTCTGTGGGCACGCCTGTACATCCACTCAAAGGAGGCCTTGGCATCATTTCCCAAAGCGGAAATTTAGGCACCCAGATCATCCAGTGGTCTATCTCGAAAAATATCGGCCTTGGCATATATGCAGGAACAGGAAACGAGGCACAGCTTAAAACAAACGATCTTCTCTCATACTTCGGGTCCCGCCACGAAGTCTCTGCAATCGCACTCTATATCGAAGGCATAAGCGACGGTAAAGGCTTCATGGAATCAGTAAAACATATCACAAAAGTAAAACCCGTGATCGCACTCAAAGGCGGCCGCACATCCACAGGCTCCCAGGCAGTGAAATCACACACCGGATCCATGGCTGGCTCTGCCGAAATATACAACTCCATGTTCAAACAAACCGGCGTGATCCAGGTAGACAACCCGTCAGAACTCCTCTACGTTGCAGGCGCCATGTCAGTGCTGCCTGTACCAAAAGGCAACCGCATAGGCATCATGAGCTTAGGCGGCGGCTGGGGCGTAATCACTGTTGATGAATGCGAGATGGCAGACCTTAAAGTCCCTAGCTTATCCGAACACATCATCGAAGATCTCAATAAATGGCTGCCAAGCTTCTGGAATAAGGCAAACCCCATTGACCTTGTTGGAGAACCAAACCCGGAACTCCATATCCATACCCTAAACCTGCTCGCAAACTGGGATGAAGTGGATTCAGTCATCGCTTTAGGCACCGTGGGCCAGGTCGCCTTCTACC
Organism: Deltaproteobacteria bacterium; assembly: GCA_020053185.1. Taxonomy (GTDB): domain Bacteria; phylum Desulfobacterota; class Desulfomonilia; order UBA1062; family UBA1062; genus JAGVNP01. Next base: position 2,762 of record JAGVNP010000010.1, read on the forward strand.
GCACCGGGCTTGAAAACCAGGAACGTATCATGGGCAAAAAATTCAGCCCCGAGATCGTGGAATCCGTGCTCAAGGCACGCTCGGACGTAGAACTCAACTTCTTCAAAGAAATGGCTCGCCTACAGAAAGAAACAAAAAAACCAATACTCGCAGTCTCACTTGCACAAGAAGACACAGACTTCATGGTCAATACCGAACACGGCAACGTCATCACTTTGCCCACTCCAGAAGAAGCAGTCAATATCATCAAACACATGGTGCGCTACCGGAACTACATCGATAGCCTGTAAAGGATTTCCCCTCTCCCTCCAGAGAAGGCCATGCGCTCAGTGTGCCCTGCACGCTTCGCAAATATTTTTAGGGATTGAGTCCTTGACCTGCTGATTACAAAAAAAAGGGCAGGTCTTTGGGAGACCTGCCAACATGAGGAGGTTCTACTGGGGAATGAAACTGTAGAACACTCGGCTTCTCTTTATAACATAAAACAAAATACTGCAATCTTTTTATGATCATATCCATATTGATGTAAGATCTTATCTGTATTTGCTTACTCATTTAAGTACATTCTTAATAAAGTAGATCCCAATTGGTTGGTTTAATTATATACGGAGCATGCGTTAGCACGCTGAGCGAATGGACCTCTTCCGTGAAAGAGGTGTGGAGGATGGCGAAGATTTCTCTTCTATCCGCCGATTTTGTGCATGGCTATAGTTTTGGCGAGTTTTGTTTGTTGTGTGCAGGAGAGTTTATGTGACAGGGGTTTTTTAGCCACGCATTGTTCAATGAGTTGTCCGAGAACTTGGTCCGTGATACCTGATCGGATCGGGGTAAGCAGGTCCATTTGATATTCGGAATGTAGGCATGGGCGTAGGAATCCGTTTGCAGTGAGGCGTATGCGGTTGCATCTGGTGCAGAAGTCAGGGTCGCTCAATGCGGAGATGAAGCCTATTCTGCCTTTTGCGCCGGGCAAACAAAAAACTTCGGCAGGTCCAAGACCTGATTCCAGGATTTGCATTTTGCCCACTGATTGTTCGATGATTTTTTTGATCTCAGAGGTTTTTATTACTTTCGAGTCGCCGAACTTATTGGCGCAGCCGAATGGCATGAGTTCGATAA
>JAGVNP010000122.1 GCA_020053185.1 Deltaproteobacteria bacterium
AAGCTTAAATGGCTATAGGTTTGGCTTTGCCGTGATTGGCACGCTTCTGGGTGCAGGTGCAGCTCTGCCTATCGTGAGTATGTTCTCTACAAAAAATGCTGGATTTTCAGCTCTCGGAATGTTCTTTGGAGCAGCCATGCTGATCACTGCATTGATCACTGTATACAACGTACGAGGACTGGATATTGCGCACATCAAACCCAAAGAAGGATTTTTTGAGACATATTTGAAAGTTTTTAAGAACAAACCTTATGTGCTGATCCTCATGACATATACCCTGCATCTCACTGCGCTCACTATTGTAAGCGGCATTGCGATCTATTATTTCAAATATATCCATCATGATGAGCCAAAGACAACTATTGCAATGTTGATCCTGCTTGTCACTGCAATGGCATTCATCCCGATAAGCGTGCTGCTTGCAAAAAAAACCGGGAAAAAACTGGTATACGGGATCGGAATGGCAGTGTTTGCGCTGTCCATCACAATACTGTTTTTACTGGGCCATACAAAGCCTGTAAGCTTTTCATTTCTCATGATGTTTTTTGCCGGCGCCGGCCTTGGGTTTACCTATGTAATGCCGTATGCAATGGTGCCTGATGCCATTGAGTATGACTATCTTTTAACCGGAGAACGAAGAGAAGGCGCGTTTTACGGCATCTGGATATTCGGCACCAAGATCGGCCAGGCTTTAGCACTTGCAATTATGGGAGGTGTTTTGTCCCTAACCGGCTATATCCCTGACGTAGCACAGACAAATACAGCTACGTTTGGAATCAGATTTCTCATAGGTCCGATGCCTGCGATCGTTTTTATCCTGGCTTTGATCACCCTGTATATCTACCCGATCAATGAAAAGCGATATAATGAAATCCTGGCAGAGATAAAGGAAAAAGAAGCCAGGAATGGACTGCAAAACTAAATATTTACTGAAGATTGTTTTGAAAAAATGATTTGTAAAACCTTTAGCTGTATTGACGAAGCATCCAGAAGCCAGGAGTCAGAATCCAGAAAAATATGCAAGAACCCTCTCTTATGTCTCCTGAATTCTGTATTCTGACTTCTGATACGTAACAACTTTGCAACGGAGTAGTTTATTAATAGATTTTGTGAGGAACATGGCATGAAGATGATCAATGTAGGCTTTATCGGATGCGGCCGTATTGCCGATCTCCATTTCGAAGGATACAGAAACAACCCGAATGCCAGACTCTATGCAATCTGTGATTCAAATCCGAATATTCTTGCTGCGAGAAAAAAGCAGTGGAATGTAGAAAAGACCTACACAGATTACCGGAAACTTCTCGCTGATTCTGAGATTGATGCAGTAGAGATCATTACCCCGCATGATCTGCATGAGCAGATGGTCATCGATGCTGCACGCGCAGCCAAGCACATTGCAGTGCAGAAACCCATGACCATAAGCCTCAAAAGTGCAGACCGTATGATTAAAGAGGCAAAGAAAGCTGGCGTTGTTTTCAAGATCACGGACAATTACGTTTTTTACCCGCCGATCGTGCTTGCAAAAAACATGATAGATAATGGCGAGCTTGGCGAGCCGCAAATGATCAGGATAAAAGAGATCTCCGGCCCGCATGGCGGATGGAAGATCGATGCTGACACATATGGTTGGCGCTTCCAGGAATTTTCCCAAGGAAGATTTTCAGAAACTTTTGATCATGGTCATCATGAATGGACAACTGCCTGGTATCTGTTAGGCGATGTAGAGTGTGTTGCAGGGTGGATTGATTCTGTTGATGGCATAGTGGACTGCCCTTCGCTCATCACCTGGAAGTACAAAAATGGGGCAAAGTATGGTGTATGCGAGTTCAACTACTGTTCGGAGCTTCATGTGCCTTCAAAATATTATCCCAATGATGAATGGTTCGAGATTACAGGCAGCAAAGGCGTGATTTTCATAAATCGCTGCACAGGAAATATCCACACCGGACCAGCAGTGAGTTTTTTCAACGGCCATGAGTGGAAGTATTTTGATGTCAAATCTGATTGGGTGGAAGGATTCATTGGTGCTACCAATAATTTCATCAATGCCATCATGGGAAAAGAAACGCCGATGCTTTCCGGGGAACAGGGTAAGGAGATATTGAGATTTGCCTTTGCAATCCAAAAAGCTGCAAAGGCAAGACGTGAAGTCTGGCTGGATGAATTGGAGAAACCATTGTCTTTCCTCTATGCGTGGCAAAAGCGGCGCAGAGACATAAAAAACTCATTTCCAAATACTGTTGCCAAAAAAAGTTTATTCAAGAGGGAGAATCTTTCAAAATATGCTTCGCAGGCAAAAACACTTACCGAAGAGTTTGTGAAGCGGTTTGATCCTGATGCTTCTGCAGGCTGGGAAGGAGTAGCAGGACTCAAGCTCACTGCAGATGGCGGGGTTGCGGAGATGAAAATGTCTATCCATGTAAGGGGAGGCAAAGCAGAACTTAGGCAAGGAGAGATCCCTGAGAATGCAGGTATTACTCTGATCATACCTGCTGGCACATGGGCCGGGATTCTTCTTGGTAAAAAGCGGCTTGAGACAGCTCTGTTTCAGGGCAAGCTCAAGGTTGAAGGTGAGCCGCACGAGGGACTAAAGCTCAGGGCTGCATTCAAGATATAGACAACTATTCAGAAGACAGAATTCAGAATTCAGGAGACAGAAGATAAAAGATAAGAGCAAAGATGTAGCGGTCGATGGTTCGACAAAGCTTGCCGAAGGCAGGTCTATTTTCGATCGCATTCAACAGGGTGAAAGCTGACACCTGTCCATTGGATTCTGGCTCCCGGCTACTGAATACTGGATACCTGAGTAGTTACTTTCTATTCAACCTTTACTCCCTTTGGAGGTTTCTTGTATTTTTGACATACCTCAGGAAGGATCAGAGTATAATTTTGCCGCTCAGTTACGCTTGTGCGGATCTTGAGGGGCTTATCCATATATTTTGTGTATTCCTTTTCATCGCCAGGCTTGTACCATGGGATGGTATAGAATTCCAGGAACAGCACATATTTTCCGCCTTTAACCTTGGTAATATCCCATTCCTGCCAGATGCAGCCATAGGTTCCAGGTTGGCTCTCAGGAGGATTCTTGAATGTTGAATCATCAATGATACCGAATTTGATCTTGATGTCTTCATCGAGAAGCTTCTGGGTAAAGATAGTTCGCTGCATTGATGTC
>JAGVNP010000299.1 GCA_020053185.1 Deltaproteobacteria bacterium
AGCAATGAAGATGGCTGCAAAATTGAAGAATGCTGCCCAAACCACTGCATATTGGGGTGGAAGAACTCTGGTGGAAACCACCGTCGAGATCGAGTTGGCAGAATCGTGAAAGCCATTGATAAAATCAAAGGCCAAAGCAACCAGAACAATGAATATGACAAAACCCAATGATTCAGCCATGTGTACGTGTTATCCTTTTCATGATATTTTATGTGTCTGTATATACATTAAGGGTATCTCCCTATTTACTCTTTTTTTATTCTTGTTTTTATATGGCAGTATGGATTCGACTATATAGTTTTATTTTTGGACACTACTTAAAAGACAATCATTTTGTCAAGGTAGAGAAACTCAATTTTTTGCGGAATTATCCGAAGAATGTAACCATCGCAATATAAGTAATACCAGAAACCAGCGCTGCAATAGGAATAGTGAATAGCCATGCCCATATGATATTTTTTGCAACGATCCAGCGAACTGCGGTCAATCGCCTGGATGCCCCTACACCTGCAATGGCGCCTGTAATAGTATGCGTGGTGCTTACCGGTATGCCTGCCATGGAAGCTCCGATAATGGAGACCGCAGCTGCAGTCTCTGCGCAGAATCCGCCCATGGGCTGAAGTTTGGTGATCTTGGTGCCCATAGTCTTCACGATTCTCCACCCTCCTGACATGATCCCGAGTGCAAGCATTGTATAACAGGCGAATATGACCCAGAATGGTATGTGAAATGTCGGGCCAATAAGACCTTTGCTGAAAAGGATAATTGCTATGATCCCCATTGTTTTCTGCGCATCATTCATACCATGACCAAGGCTATAGACTCCCGCAGAAAGGAGCTGTAATTTTCGGAAGATCCGGGAGGCTAATGCTGGGGAAGTGTATCTGCTGATGTTCAGCACAATGATCATGAAAACCAGGCCGAGAAACATTCCAATGGCCGGGGATAAGACAATAAACAATGCGACTTTTGTAATGCCGCTCCAGACAAGAACACTTGTTGACTGAGCTTTTACTAATCCAGCACCGATAAGTCCGCCTATGAGCGCATGAGACGAGCTGCTGGGAAGGCCAAAATACCAGGTGATAAGATTCCAGATGATGGCGCCGTTTAGTGCAGCAAAGATCACAAAGTTATCAATGATGCTCGGGTGGATAATCCCTGTGCCGATGGTCGTTGCTACAGGTACACCGGCAATAAAGATAGCGGCAAAGTCAAAAAACGCTGCCCAGACAACAGCATATTTTGGAGGAAGAACCCTGGTGGAAACTACGGTAGAAATTGCATTTGCAGAGTCATGAAAGCCATTGATAAAATCGAAAATCAGGGCTATCAGGACGATGAAAATAACAAAAACTAAAGAATCAGCCATGTTTCAGAACAATACCCTCTGCGATGTTTGATACATCCTCACACATGTCAATGGCTTCTTCTATGCGCTCAAATATCTCTTTCCATTTAATGAGCTCAAATGGATTCTCTTCTTTTTCAAAAAGCCGTGCGATGGTATTCCGCAAGATAACATCACCTTCGTTTTCCAGTGTATTTATATCTACGCCGGCTTCAAGGATTATAGGTGCATTTTTCATGTCCCTAAGGCCGTGAATTATTATCTTTATTTTAGCGATAGCCTTATTAAGGATTTTTGCCTGTTGGATTACCTCTGGTGCAGGTTTTTTTATGTTATACAGATGCATTCGTATTGCAGCTGCCTCGATCATATCGAGGATGGAGTCCATTTTGTTTACCAGAGCATAGATGTCTTCGCGGTCAAGCGGGGTTAAAAAGGTTCTGTGCATCTTTTCATAGGTTTTGTGGGTGATGATATCTGCCTCATGCTCGATCTCTTTGAGCTTTGCAACCTTGGAAGTCACGTCCTCATAGTTCTCGAGCATTTCCATGAAAAAATTTCCGCCTTCTTCTATCTTGTTAATTAAACGCTCAAATTGATCGAAGAACTTCTCCTCTCGAGGAAAGAAACGCATATTAAACCCCTTTACTAAAAAAGATTTTAAGTGCGCCAAGGAAAAATCCTGGTCGCAGATGGCTGCATACCATCCATTAACCATCTACTGAATTGAAAAAAATTTTGCAACAGGTTTTAGTTGAAATTGAGGAGCATTACTTACCGACAACAAGAATATGTTTTGGTGACACTATTTGAAAACAAAAGGTTGACAATAAAATTCCTATATCCCAATAATCTTAAAGAATTGTAGAAATCACGGAGGCTGAAAATGGATCAGTGGCACCAGCTAGAAGCAGATGCAATTGTTCAGGAGCTTGAATCCAATAGATCAAATGGACTGAGCGCTGAAGAAGCAAAAAAGAGGCTTTCTGTATACGGCCACAATGAGCTCGAAGACAAGGGCATGAAAAGCCCGCTTCATATCCTCTGGGAGCAGTTTACTGCAACCATGGTGCTCATCCTGATTGCGGCAGCTATCATATCAACAGCATTAGGTGATTATAAAGATGCCATTGCCATTATGGTCATCGTCATACTCAATGCCCTGCTCGGCTTCCGCCAGGAGTACAAAGCTGAAAAAGCCATGGCAGCGTTGAAAAAACTTGCAGTGCCAAAGATAAGGGTCAGGCGGGATGGTGAGATCATAGAGATATTATCACATGATCTTGTCCCGGGTGACATTCTCCTGCTTGAGGCTGGAAATCTTGTACCGGCTGATGCCCGGCTTGTTGAGTGCGTGAACCTGCGCGTTCAGGAAGCTGCGCTTACAGGCGAGTCAGAACCAATTGAGAAGGATATAAAATCTATTTCCGGAAATGGCATTGCCCTGGGTGATCGAAAGAACATGGTTTATATGGGTACAATTGTCACTTACGGAAGGGGTGAAGCTATGGTCACCTCAACCGGGATGAATACAGAACTTGGACATATCGCATCAATGATTCAGTCAGTTGGCAGAGAACCCACTCCGTTGCAAAAAAGGCTTGATCAGCTTGGAAAAAAGCTGGCCGTTGTTGCCCTTGTTCTTGTGGGGCTCATCTTTTTTATTGGTCTTTGGAGGCAGGGGACCGGGTATATACGGGAGCTGTTTCTCACTGCAGTGAGCATGGCAGTTGCCGCAGTTCCCGAAGGGCTTCCTGCTGTGGTTACTATCGCACTGGCACTCGGTGCGCAGAGGATGCTGAAACGGCATGCACTGATTCGTAAACTCCCTGCAGTTGAAACCCTTGGATCAGTAACCGTGATATGCTCGGATAAGACAGGAACCCTTACCG
>JAGVNP010000009.1 GCA_020053185.1 Deltaproteobacteria bacterium
CATGCACATGGTCCAGGACTGCTTCACACAAAGAAGCCTGTAAAAACCCTAGAAGATGTAAAAGGTTTGAAGATCCGGTCCACTGGTTTGAGCGCAAAGGTTGTCGAAGCTCTTGGCGGTGTTCCTGTTGCAATGCCCCAGGGTGGCACTTATGAAGCACTTCAGAAAGGCGTAGTTGAAGGAACCTTTGCTCCATTAGAGACGCTCAAAGGCTGGAAACAAGCTGAGGTGATTAAATCCACTACTGACTGCAAAAAAATCGGATATACAACCACCATGTTCGTGGTCATGAACAAGCAGAAATGGGATCAGCTTCCAAAAGACGTCCAGAAAATTTTTACTGATGTGAGCAATGAGTGGATCGAAGTTCACGGCAAAGCCTGGGACGACAGCGACAAAGAAGGCCGTGCATTTACTGAAAGCCTTGGAAACAGCATAATTCCTCTCTCAAAAGAAGAGAGTGCAAAATGGGAAAAAGCTGTTGCCAAAGTTATTGATGAGTATGCCGCAGCAGTAAAAACAAAGGGCATTGATGGCGAAAAATCTGTATCCACGTTGAGGGATTTGATCAAGAAATTTTCTAAAAAGAAATCATAACAATACACCATGATATCTTTTTTACGTCTAGAGAGGGCTGTCACTGCCCTCTCTAATAAAATAAACTGGATTGCCGCATTTGCAGTGGTATTTATCATGCTCCTTACCACTGCAGATGTTGTTTTGCGCATGTTCAGACACCCCATTCCCGGCACATACGAGATTGTGGGCTTCAGCGGTTCCCTTATCATTGGATTTTCTCTTGCCTACACCTTTATCCAGAAAGGTCATATTGCAGTTGAGATCCTTGTGCAGAGGCTTCCATGGCTCGGCCGTGTGATTATCAATATCATTAATGACATTCTCTCCTTTGGACTGTTTGGTATTCTTTCCTGGCAAAGCGTAAAGTATGCGCAAAGCCTCAAGCTGAGCGGCGAAGTTTCTCCCACAATACAAATGCCAACATATCCGTTTGTCTATGGTGTTGCAGTAGGGGCAGCTCTTCTTTGCGTTGTGCTCCTTGTTGATCTTATACGTCAGTTCAAGGGGGCAGAGATCGAATGAGCCCTACAACAATTGGCATAATCGGCATTATTGCGCTTCTTGTATTTTTATTTATCCGCATGCCAGTGGGCTTTGTTATGGCCATGGTTGGTTTCGTGGGTTTTGGATGGATCGTATCATTTGATGCATCGCTCAATCTTTTGGCCAAAGATATGGTCGGTACATTTGCCTCATACAATCTCACTGTGATTCCGCTCTTTGTTCTCATGGGTCAGCTGGCTTTTTATTCAGGCATCAGCTCGCGGCTTTTTGATGCTGCGTATAAATGGATAGGTCATCTGCCGGGCGGGCTTGCAGTTGCTACAATCGGTGCATGTGCCGGGTTTGCAACCATCTGCGGCTCTACCAATGCAACCGCAGCTACCATTGGCGCAGTAGCTTTGCCTGAAATGAAACGCTACAACTACAAACCAATACTTGCAACTGGTGTGGTTGCTGCTGGCGGAAGCCTTGGAATACTCATCCCGCCAAGCGTTATCTTCATCATCTACGGCATACTCACCGAGCAATCCATAGGCAAACTCTTCATGGCAGGCATACTTCCTGGGCTCCTGCTTGCCACTCTTTTTATTCTTACCATAGTCATCTGGGTGACGATAAAACCAGATCTGGGGCCGCGCGGACCAAAAACAACATTTAAAGAAAAAATTAAATCACTCTCCGGTCTGATCGAGACCCTTATTATCTTTGTCCTTGTCATGGGCGGACTGTTTGCAGGCATCTTTACCCCTACTGAGGCAGGTGCATTAGGCGCATTCTTCGCTTTGATCGTTGCACTCATCAGGCGCAATCTTTCATGGAAAGGATTTCTCTCAGCGCTTTCTGATACCACACGCATCAGCTGCATGATCATGGTCATTGTTGCAGGTGCAACTGTGTTCGGCCACTTTCTCGCAGTGTCCCGCATCCCGTACGATATTGCGAGCTGGATCTCGTCATTCGATCTTCCACCAGTAGTAATCATGTGTTTTATCATTTTTATCTACCTTATCGGCGGCTGTTTCATGGATTCCCTGGGCCTTATCATGCTCACTATCCCCATATTCTTTCCTGTAGTAATGGATCTTGGTTACGATCCAATATGGTTTGGCGTGATCATCGTACTTGTCACTGAAATGGGCGTTGTCACCCCGCCTGTAGGCCCGAACGTCTATGTAGTGAGCGGTATTGCCAGAGATGTGCCACTCACCACTATCTTCAAAGGCATTATCCCATTTCTCATGGCAATGATCGTCGCCACTGGCATCATTCTCATATTCCCGCAGATCGCAACATTCCTTCCGAGCCTTATACGCTAGGGTTTGCCTAGTTATATGCGGATTAATGAAAAATGAATGCGTATACTTGGCAATTTAAATTAGGAATTTTTCTAATAGTACTGTCTTCGTTGTTGTATGCATCGTTAATTGTAATACCATTTTTAGATATTTCGGTTTCAATAAAGCTTGGTATTACTCCGATCATTGTTATTGTTGGAGAAAGCATATTTTGGATTGGTGGAGTTTTGGTTGGAAAAGAATTCATTGTGAAATACAAAAAACATTTGAACCCATTGAATTGGATAAGAAAAAATAAATCATGCGAAAACAATAATGACAAAGATGAAAATTCCGTATGACCATTCGCTGCAGTTGACTTTACTCGGCGGCCCACTCAAGTCTAGCGGGAAGTGCGCCTCGTAAAGTCAATTACAACTAACAACGGACAACCAACAGTTTTTATTTTTTCTGTTTAAGAAGATCTCTGATCTCAGTGAGAAGAATCTCTTGCTTGGGAGGAGCAGGTTGCGCCTGAGGCTCTTTCTTTTTCATTGAGTTCATCCCTTTTACAACAAGGAAGATTGCAAATGCGATAATGATGAAGTCGACGATTGTTTGGATAAAAAGACCATAGCTCAAAGTTACTGCCGTAGCCTCTTGTGTGGCTTCTTTAAGGGTGAAGGAAAGTTCTGAAAAATTGACACCGCCCAGCAGCAGTCCGATCGGCGGCATAATTATGTCCGCGACAAAAGATGACACTATCTTGCCAAACGCTCCGCCAATAATAATACCAACGGCCATGTCAACAACATTACCCCGCATTGCAAATGTCTTAAATTCTTGTACCATGCCCATGTATTTTTCTCCTTTCAATAAAGAATCTTTGTGTAATGGTCCGCACCTTGCATGTTACCTATTATCGACGTCATTGCGAGCGAAGCGAAGCAATCTCAATAAGAAAGATTGCCACGTCGCTTAAGCTCCTC
>JAGVNP010000288.1 GCA_020053185.1 Deltaproteobacteria bacterium
CCCTGATCCAAGGCAACATAACAGTGGCTTATTGTTTCAGCAACATATGCACGTGAATAATCGAGAAATTTCATAAAGTCTTTATTGCTGTTTCTGTGAAAACCTTCAGCAATGTTTGCCATCGAAGAGATTGCGCTTCGTTTGATTTGGCTTGCTAGATCAAAATCCTTTTTAAAGTCGCTCTTTTTTGTGAGATTATAAATTACTTGCACCAGTTTTCTTGCTTCCTGCCAACATTCAAGTTCTTCAAATCTCATCACTGTAGTCATTAGTTTTTAATTTTATAACTAATCCAACTAATCAAACCAATGAAACAAATCAAACCTGTTTTTTAGAAAAAACGTTCCGGCACAATGATTGTGTCGCCGGGCTGGATAATGGAGTCCATTTCAACCTTGATTTCTTCTTTTTTGCCGTTAATCTCACGGATGATCTTTGTGCGTTTCTGTGCTGCGAGATCGGTGAGGCCGCCTGCAATGCTGACTGCCATAAGCACGGTTGTGCCTCTCTCAAGGCTATATTGTCCGGGCTTCTTTACTTCACCCGTGACAAAGAAGTAAGACATACTCGGCACAACGATCGAATCGCCGTTTTTAATAGCCACATTGTGTTCTTTGCTTCCGGCAAGTGCGTCCTTTAAATTCACTTTAATGATTTCTTCTTTTTTCTGTTCTGCTTCCTCCAAGGTGATAGCTTGCGACCCAGGATTTTTTGGCCTGATGATTACTATCTGCTCGCCGGCATTCTTTGTCGATCCGCCAGCCTGGGAAAGGATAAAGAGTAGAGAATTTTCTTTGCTTACCGAATATGTGCCGGGATTTTTTACCTCGCCCATGACAAATACCTGAGAGCTTCTATACTCTTTTATTGTAACAGTAACTTGCGGGTTGACTATATAACCGTCACCTAACAGAGTGGCAATCTCGGTTTCCAATTCCTGGGTCGTTTTTTCTGCAGCCTTTACCTCTCCGATCAGAGGGAAGGTGAGCTTGCCTTCCAGCGTGACTGGGAGCGATCTTCTAAGATCGTCATGGCCCCACACCGTAATATCGAGCACATCTTCAGGGCCTATCACATAATCTCCCTGTGCAGCAGCCGGGCAGGGTGAAGCGAAAAAAGATAGAATGAGTAGTAGTATAAGACCTTTATATAGTTGTTTTTTTGTCATCGCGAGGAGCGTATGCGACGCGGCGATCTCATGGGAGTTCCACAAGTTGCGAGATTGCTTCGCTGCGCTCGCAATGACAAGCTTGGTATTATGTAAAGATCTAAAGTTGAACATGACGGATACGTATTTATTCACCTATGAACTCCTTGAATTTTATTGCGATAATATACTTTTTTACAAAAGAGTAAAGATAGATAAGGGGTGCATGGAGATAATTACATGCACCCCTTGGGTGGTTTTTAGAAAGAGGCTGTTACCCCTACAGTGCCTCTGTTTTCAGTGTAGTCATAAGTCTTGAAATTCGAGTCATTGTTTACATAGGCATAATCAGCGCCCAGGATGAGCCATTTCTGTATTTTATAATCAACTCCGACACCACCATACAGTTTGGTATCTTCTCTTTCGTCAGTTACACTGTCTATGGTAATTTCTTCTTCGTGGATGAGGCTGCCATAACCGATCTTTGTATTGAGCGCCACCTTGGTATTCTGTGCAAAGATATGCCGGTAGCTCAAAGACAGATCGGTTTTTGTTAAAGGAACGTTGTAATCAATATCTTCTTCTATTGCTCGAAATGCTTTTAATTCGAGGACATTGTAAGGCGAGATCATATAGCCCAGATCAGCCAGTACAGAGAAAGTATCATAATCTACATCGAATTCTGTGTAATCCTTGTTTGCCAATCCAAGCTTCAGATATCCATTCAGCTTGGCAGTCGGATCAAATTCTAGGCCTGCGTAGGCCATGGAGTTTCTGTTGTCATATGTATCAGTATATTCGTAGTTGACCTGGGAAAAGTTATATTCTGCGAATATGTCAATCTTGCTTGTGATGCTGTAGATTAAAGATCCTCCGACTAGACTGCGATCATAGTCGCTGGCAAGTGCATCCTGATCTTCATCATAGCGGTCATATGCATAATCAAACCATGCAGATACAGCCCAGTTGTCCAGAGGGCTGTATTTTGTCTTCACGGTAAAATCATTTGAATCATATGGTCTTTCATCATAAAGTTCTTCTGCAACCGGATCTAATATTTCTTTCCACCTGCGGTTGACCTGCGTTTTTGAATAGAAGTCAGAGACCTTTATCCACAGATCGCATGCCAGATTGAGATCAAGAATGCCACCTACGATAGCGTCAGTATGATCATTCTCTGAAAAGTCAGAATAATTATAGATATCTGCTCGTCCGCCAATCTGGAGACTGTGATTGTCAATTGGGAGAAGGAACTGGATGCCCGGAGAGACGGTGGTATAGAAATCTGATTCCTGCTCTATTATTTCGCCCCCAACCGATTTGTCTTCATCATAACTCTGGTAGATATTGTCTGAGTATGTTCCTTGGACGGAAACAAATGGATGGATTTCAAGAGATCCGGCCTTGATATTACCTTCTCCGACATCTCCAAGCTCTTTTACCTCGGCATATGCAGGGGAGATCGCCATAAATGTTACTATCAGTATGGCCAGATACAATTTTGAGATTTTAAACATACATTAAACTCCTTCCTGTAATTTGAGAGATAAAAGCTTATTGGCTCTGAGTGCCTGAACCCTTGCCGCCGCCAGCTCCGCCGCCGTAGCCAGGCTCATGAATTTCAGAGATAATATCCGGGTCTTCCCCTTCTTCGTGTAATGGAGAATGTCCGATATGGTTAGATACAATAGCGCTTACCCCGACCCATGCGCTTTCTCTATCACCTCCAGCACTGACAATGGAATCCACCACGCATGCGCTTGCCATTCCTGCATCCACACAGGCAGCAGCAGTCAGGGCAGAGGCATTTCCTATCTCGGTGGGTGGCGTAATCTTCTTCTTTTCAATCGCATCTCTTATTGAATTGTAAAGGTCGCCAATAAACCCAAAGGCGCAAGGGGCTTCCTGCGCGATGTTCCATCTAGCTCCAGGCGTAATTCCAAGAGCGGTGAGTGCATTTGCCGCATCTTCCTGGGTGGTAACGTTCAGCCCAAGAATAGTTGCAAGACTTAGAGCTACCTGTCCCTGGGTAGTCGCTGCCATAGACTTGCCAGGAGAGATGAGTAGGGTTAATGCCAATAATATTGAAATTACTACGAGAATCTGCTTTTTCATATCAGAACCTCCTTTATATGTTTAACTTCCAAACAGACTCGTTGATTATCATGAACGCAGGATAACATTTATTCCAAATCAACTTTATACATTAATTTAATATATAACATAGCTGGTTGTCAACAGCAACTATGAGTAAATACTGATTTTTAAAAGGTTGATTTGTCGGCAGATACAGCTCCGCAATTATGGGTGAAGCAATTTCTCATCATTGTAATCCGACTTATACATTTTAAAGTAAATCAAGCTTATGAAATATAACATAAAATCAGTTAAAAGTTTAGTTAAATCTGATCGTTTCTAAAATATTAGTAAAGCGCTAAGGTTGATCTATTGTAAAAAGTTGGTAAACAGCCCAGGGAATCTAGTGTTTTTAATTAGTTGCACACTTTCTAGGTTCCCGCTTCCGCGGGAATGACAAAAAGGTTGGTATGTTGAGGTAAGGTAGAAATATTTTTTGTTTTTTATTCCTTATTGTTAGTGAGCAAGCTAATAACTCTTGGTATCTATCAAAACTGAGCCTGCTATGCATGCCCCTCTCATCTGCATGAGATAAAGCCCGATATGGTGCATAATGTCTGCCGGATGAGGCACTGTACCAGGTATACCGGGAGGCAGATCATATGTGGCAACTGCCTTTTCGATCACGCATACTTCTTTTAAAGGAGTCAGAAGATCGTGGTTTCGTGCAGAGAGTATGGTAGTTATCAGATCGAGCACGCAGATATCAGTACAGTCTCCGCACACAAGGGCTGTCTCAATATTATTGTCTGCAATCCATTGTGTGAGCAGATTTCTGCCCTTTTTTATGGAACCTATAAATCCATTGATGCAATCTTTTTTGATTATTGTGGTTCGCTTCTGATTCAAAACCCACTTTAGATCTTTTGTAATCTCTTCTTCACCTGAACCGATCATGCAATGGTCAGGGTAGGGTGGCTCAGACTTGTCATGTGTATCAAGGAATATCAGGACTCTCGTATCAGAAAATGTTTTCAGAAGCTCATTGATCTGTTTTACCATAGGCTGCATCCTGGCAGGGTCTGAGAGTGCGCCGCGATCGCAAAAACCAACCACAGGATCAACCACAATGATGCCTGTTGTTGATGCATCGAGCTTCAGGTCTTTTTTATATACAGGCAACGACTTCTTGAGTTCATCTAACAGCATCATCTACCTCTTTTTTTGTAAGGCGTAGATCGTAAATAGTGACGAGTAACGAGTGACAAGTGATTAGCAAAACTCGTTACTATTTACTCGTCACTTGTCACTGCCTTTCTGTCTATTTCACCTTTAACCCTTAGCATTTCACCTTTGAGCTTGCAGCTATCATAGAGCCATGAACCTTAAACCCTAATCCTTCGGACACAGCTTCAGCAAGTCATCCACAATCTTTAAATCCACCCCTGCGTCGCCGAGACTTACGGGTCCGGACGAGGGCCCGTGAAAATCCGTGCCGCCAGTGACGAGGAGTCCAAATTCTTTTGCCAGCTTTTTGTAGAAACGGATTTGTGAATCAAGATGTCCCGGATAATAGATCTCTATCCCGAGCAGTCCCTGATCACTTAATGATTCCACAAATGACTTAAGTTCCTCTTTATCGCTCTTTAGCGTTGATGGATGGGCGAGTACCGGAATGCCGTGGTATTTTCTGATAAGCTGGATTGACTCCATGGGTGTAAGCCTTTCCTTGTCCACATACGCAGGCTTTCCTTCTCCAAGAAGAGATTCAAAAGCATCATTAAA
>JAGVNP010000174.1 GCA_020053185.1 Deltaproteobacteria bacterium
ATTCATTTAAAGAAAATCCTTCGGAAAAACACTCTCAGTTCCAGAGATAAAATAGAGCTTGAAAGCATCGAGAAAAATATCCAGATGTTCGATATGAACAAAGTAGTGCCCAGCGTGTGGATGTGGTCTGGAAATTATGAAGGCCAGCCTTCGTGGAAAGCCCGTTTTCGTTTTGCGAACAAAAAGCATGGGCTGGAGCTAATCGGTCATGGATGTAAGAATGGAGCATGGAAGCTGCTTGTGGATGGACAATTCGTTGATGCATGGACTGGAACAGTCCAGAGAAAAAAGATGATCTATATCCCTGCAGGCGAACATGAATTCAGACTAGTATACTTCGGCGATGTATCAAAAATCGAGCAGAGACAATTGCCGTTTGAGATTGAGGTAAAGTTTATTGATTAGATCGGCTATTAGCGGTCAGATGATCGCTCTTTTGCGGTTGACACTTTAGAGTTCTGCGTGCAATATTCCGGCTAATAATTCTGTTATGAGGTTAAGGTATGGATTTGGATAATGCAAAAAAACCAAAGCTTATCTTTATCGGTATTGGAGTAGTCTTTGGCATTATATTTATATTGCAGAATTTTGAGCAGACTTCTTTCCAGTTCCTCATCTGGACTATATTTTCTGCACCCAAGTGGATCGTGATCTCTTTCACCTTCCTTCTCGGCATGTCATTCGGCTACCTCATGGCAAAAAAGAAACAATAGCGATTTGAAGCTGAAAATTATTAGCTGATATCTTATTTTTCGGAGGGGCAATGATCGTCGGATTTATCGGCACAGGTAATATGGGAGAGGCTCTCGTAAAAGGAATCATTAAGAAAAAAGCTTTTCTTCCCAAAGGCATCCTCGTCTTCGACATTGCAAAAGACAAGGCCACAAAGCTCTGCAAAGATACTAAAGTTCAGGCTGCATCCTCGGCTTCCGACCTCGCAAAAAAAGCCCAGGTAATCATTCTCGCAGTAAAGCCTGACAAGATCGTATCGGTATTAGACGGGATAAAGACCAATATAAAGAATAAACTCATTATATCAATTGCAGCAGGTGTTCCTCTAAGCGTATTCCTAGACAGATTAGGTCTTGATGCCACGGTTGTTCGTGTGATGCCCAACACCCCTGCCCTTGTGTCCGATGGTGTATCTGGCATGGCATGGACAAAGGCATGCACTGATAAAGATATCGCCATTGCGGAAAAGATATTCTCTTCAGTAGGCATGTGCATAAGTCTGGATGAGCATCTCATTGATGCACTCACGGGCCTCTCCGGGTCCGGACCTGCATTCTGTTTCATGTTTATAGAAGCCCTGGCAGATGGTGGCGTAAAGGCAGGCCTTCCCAGAGACATCGCTCTAAAGGCTGCAGCAACAACGCTCAGGGGCTCAGCGCAGCTCGTGCTCGAAACCAAAACTCATCCTGGCAAGCTAAAAGACATGGTGGCCTCGCCTTCCGGTACAACGATCGAAGGCATCTCTGTGCTCGAAAAAAGAGGTTTCAGGGCTGCAGTGATCGATGCGGTGTATGCGGCATATAAGAGGGCAAAGGAACTGGGTAAAGACAAGTAACAAGTTACGAGTAAATAGTAACGAGATAAAGATTAGTAAAACTCGTCACTAGTTACTTGTCACTCGTCACTAAATTATCAACACACCGACTCTTTTATAATCGCTACCACCTCATCAATAGAATCTGTCACCCGCATTATGGCTTTGTCATCTGGAGAGATTTTTTTCTGTTTTATCATGGTGTTTTCAATCCAATCCAAAAGACCGGACCAATAGTCCTTACCCACCATGATAACAGGAAAAGGTTTGATCTTATCTGTCTGAATAAGAGTAAGTGCTTCAAAAAGTTCATCCATTGTGCCGAATCCGCCAGGAAAGATCACATACCCTATCGCAAAACGGACAAACATCACCTTTCTCACAAAGAAATATCGGAAGCTCAAAGGTATGTTTGAGTAGGGATTTGATTTCTGCTCAAATGGCAGCTCAATATTGAGACCCACAGAATATCCTTTAGCCTCAGAAGCCCCCCTGTTTGCAGCCTCCATGATACCGGGGCCGCCACCAGTGATAATCGTAAGCCCTTCCTTTGCAAGTTTCTTCCCCAAGTCCATTGCAAGGCCGTAATATTTGTCTCCTTCACGAACCCTGGCAGAGCCAAATATTGTCACCCCGGGCGGAAGTTTTGAGAGCGTATCAATTCCCTCAACAAATTCTGACATGATTCTAAAAATCCGCCACGACTCCTGCGGACTAATGGCATCAATTACATACTGCTCTTTATCTTTATTATTCATGCCAACCTCCCTCGCAAGAAAAGCCAAAGCTTATACAAAGTTGAATTATAGATAAAAGGCTAAAGGATAAAAACCTTTAGCCTTCAGCCCTCTATCTTGAACATTTTCTTATAGAAAATCCAGCCACTCCAGATGTTTCTTATCCTTGCCCTTTACCACATCAAAGAAGGCCTTCTGCAGCTTTTTGGTCACAGGCCCGGGCATGCCTTCGCCTACCATACGGTCGTCAATCTCACGTATCGGCGTCACCTCGGCAGCAGTGCCTGTAAAAAACACCTCATCTGCAATGTAGAGCTGATCCCGCGTAAACAGTTCTTCTTTGACTGTGTATCCCATCTCGCGCGCAAGCGTCATAATGGTATCCCTCGTGATCCCAGGAAGCACCGATGTCAGAGACGGGGTCACGATCACGTTGTTCTTCACATAGAAGATATTTTCTCCGCTTCCCTCTGCCACATATCCCTGTGCATCGAGCATGAGTGCCTCATCATAGCCCACCAGGAGCACCTCTCTCTTTGAGAGAATGGAGTTCACATAGTTCCCGCTAACCTTTGCCTTTGTCAGCATAATGTTCGGATGATGCCGTGTGAAAGAAGAGGTCTTTATCCTGATGCCTTTGCTTAGTCCTTCATCTCCCAGGTAAGCACCCCATTTCCAGCATATTATGGAAACCCTGATCCGGTTACTCCCGGGGTGAACACCCATGACACCATCGCCTATAAATGCAATAGGCCTGATATAGGCTTCTTTTAGATTGTTTGCCTTAAGCGTCTTCTTGGCTGCATCCATAATCTCTTTTTCCGTGTACGGGATGTTCATGAGATAGATCTTTGCAGAATCAAAGAGCCGCTTTGTGTGCTCTTTGTGTCTAAAGATCGCAGACTTCCCATCTTCCCGAAGGTAGCACCG
>JAGVNP010000285.1 GCA_020053185.1 Deltaproteobacteria bacterium
AATACCTCCCTGAGCGCGGTTGGTATTGGTAATATTGGGATCTGTTCTCTTTGTAATGAGAGTAACCTTGACTCCTGATCGTGCAGCAACCAGGGCACAGACAGCACCTGCAATCCCGGTTCCAATAATAAGACATTCGGTTTGTTTTACATGACTTTCCATTGTTAGACCTTAAGCATAATCTCTAAAGCAACCTTTGCATCCCTAGCCACATGATCAGGAACTTTTACCTCGTGCGCCTTACCAAGATCAGACAAAGTGAGTGCCAGTTTTTCCATAGTGATCTTTGCCATATCTGCGCACCGTACCTCTTTTAAAGGAATAGCATTCAAATCAGGTTGCATTTTTTTAGATACCCTATGCACCATATTCCATTCTGTACCTATTGCCACATTATCGCCTTTTGGTAAAGAGTTTACGTAGTTAAGTATCTGCGCAGTAGATCCTGATGCATCGCTTGCTTTCACTGTTTTCGGATCAGATTCAGGATGCACGATAACCTTGATCCCCGGATAATTTTTTCTCACCCTCTCTACGTCAGATACGCTGAATTCAGGCCAATGTATAGGACACCACCCTTTCCAGAGTATTACCCTTGCCGCCTGAACAGCCTTCTCATTAAGGCCACCACTGCCTTTTTCAGGGTCCCATTCCTTTATCAGATCGTCTGATATGCCCATTAAACGAGCTGTATTTCTTCCAAGATTCTTATCAGGGAAAAACATGATCTTGTCTGTGGTTTTAAATGCCCACTCAAACACTTTTAATGCATTTCCCGAAGTGCAGACCGCTCCGTTGTTTCTCCCGCAAAACGCCTTGAGCTCTGCAGAGGAATTCACATAGGTCACAGGGGTAATCGACCTTGTTATTCTGGAGATAAACTGCCATGCATGCTCTACATCTTTAATCTTTGCCATATCTGCAAGCGGACATCCTGCTGATGGGTCAGGGATGTACACTCTTTTTCCCGGCGCAAGGATGGATGCAGTCTCTGCCATGAAATACACCCCGCAAAAAACTATTGTTTCTGCCTTATCTATTATGGATGCCTTGCGCGCCAGTTCCAGAGAATCACCAGTGTAATCACAGAATTCAATTATTTCATCAGACTGATAATGATGGCCTAAGATAATAAGCTTATCGCCCAACTCAGCTTTTTTTTGCCTGATGATGACCTTCGCCTCTTTCTCTTTCATATGTTTTTCGTAACTACTCAGGCATCAAGTAGTCAGGAGCCAGAATCCAGAATCCAATGGACAGGTGCCATACGCTCTTCGTTCCTCCCTGCCTACTTCTTACTAGACCCTGACCCCAGATCTCTTTTCCCTTACCCATTACCTATTACCCTTCTCCCTTTGAGCTTCCATTTGCCTACTCATATTACTCAACCCACTCAACTACTAAACCATTTTACTTTTCGCCCTTATCTTGTTTCTCTTCTGTCTACTGAATTCTGTATTCTGTCTACTGAACAATTACTGTTTTTCTCAATCAGCATGGTGATATCCAATGCCTTTACCGAATGGGTGATTGCGCCTACTGAGATAAAGTCAACACCGGTTAAAGCAACATCTCTGATATTGGCTAGAGTGATCCCTCCAGATGCTTCCAAGGGAATTTGTCCATTTACGAGATCAACAGCTTTTTTGAGATCTTCTATGGCAAAATTATCCAGCATGATCCTATCCACCTTTAAGGCCATGAGCTCTTTTACATCAACTAATGTTCTGGCCTCTACCTCTATGGGAAGATCCAGAAATGTCTGGCGGATTCTTTTTACTGCCTCTGAAATAGAGCCGACCCTGTCGATATGATTGTCTTTTATCAAGGCCATATCATAAAGGCCCATGCGATGATTCATACCGCCACCGATTCTCACAGCAAGTTTATCAAGAATCCTGTGACCTGGAACTGTCTTTCTTGTATCAAGGATCTTGGCTTTAGTGCCTTCACATTTTTTTACATACGTTGATATTGCAGTTGCAATGCCAGACATCCTCTGCATAAAATTGAGCACCACTCTTTCTGCCCTGAGAACGCCTCTTGCCGGGCCATGCACAGAAGCAATTTTAAAACCCGGCGTTATCTTAATGCCGTCTGACACATGTGCGTCAAAACTGATTTTTGAATCCTGTCTGTAAAAAACCTCGCGTGCAATGGCTATGCCTGCGATAATGCCAGCTTCCTTTGCAAACAAGGCTGCGTGCAAACAATCGTCTGGAGAAAAAATGGCCTCTGAGGTTTTATCCTGGCCATCTTCTTCCAATGCCAGATCAATGATCTGAGTGATAATTCGTGTATCCTTTGCAAAATTCATCTATAATCCCATCTATTATGGATTCTGCTCTAGCAAGGTCTTCTTTTGTCTGGAAACGAGAAGCCAGACTCAAAAATATCGCATCATAGATAGACCGCTCTGCATTAATGCTTTCATAGTCAATTTTATCGATATTATACTCTTCCCCGACAAAATAATATTTTCCGAACCTCGGCCTGCTTAAATCCCGATAAGGCCATGTCTGTTTCAACGAAAAATATCTCAAAAGACAATTCGAAAGCACTGGAATGTGTGCTACTTTATCTGGAGAAATTCGTGTCCCAAGCCTATCTTGCAAAATTTGAAAAAATGCCTTTACAAAATCAATATCAGTTACCACCACACCATAGAGATACCAGTCATTTATAACATCAATGAGTGTTCTCATTTCCACTTCATCCAATTTCTGATAGCTGGGACAAAAATGACCTTCGCACAGATCCTTCCCATAAAAACTGATATCCCGCAAATCATTGCCGCTGTTTTGCATGGGATGCAGCATACAGCCGACCTTCTGTTCTGACTCATCCATGTAGCCTGCAAATTCACAGGTATATATAGTTTTATATATGCGTCTTGAATCTTCCCTGTGGCGTATCACCTGCCTGTATTCATCGAGGGTGGTCTGCCCTGATCTCACTCTCTTGAATAATCGCGTTCGATACGCAAGCCTTTCTTTGAGCCCTTCCCGCGTGTTATCTACATAATTATATAATCCGCAGCATGCTGCGCATGATTTTTTCTGATCAGGCTGACAAAGGTGAACTTTCATATTCTTATCTCTATAGACTAGCATTTATAATAACATCCATACCATCCACGCAAACAGTATACATAACCTCTTCATGTTCTATGCTATATAGATCAGCAAAACTCTCAGACATAACAAAGGCATTCTTTTCCAGCAGACAGTCAAGTATATGATGCAAGGCTTTGAAGGTTAAATCGCCCTCAGTGATGATGTTATACAATACACTTTTATGTAAAAATGGAATCCTATCTATCATGGTCTGATCTAATACCATAATACTCTGCAAGGGGAAAGGCGAAGATCAGAGATCAGGGGTCAGGGGGCAGGATTAAGAATAAGGGTTTAAGGTCTAAGGTTCAAGGTTTAAGGCAAAAAAACAAAGGGAGTGTTCAATGTTCAAAGTTCTATGTTGAAAAAAACTTTGAACATAGATCTTAGAACTATAAGGTATGCCTTACTCCTCACCCTCGATAGCCAAAACAATCTGCAATCATCTGACTGAGGCCGGGACACACCTATCCAAACCTCTGCATATACAAAACCAATTGGCTAGGAAATGCCCTTGTTGGTTGACGTTTACTCGCTTGCGAGTTCTACGTTCGAAGCCTGGAGACCTTTTGGCCCTTGCACTACATCAAAAGAGACTTTGTCCCCGGCTTTAAGTGATTTGAAACCCTCCTGCTTTACTGCAGAATAATGGACAAATACATCACTGCCGCCATCTTCAGAAATGAAACCAAAACCTTTTTGATCGTTGAACCACTTCACTGTTCCTTTAGCCATTAAAAAGCTCCTAATTCCCGATCTATCTCTTTCAAAAAGAGAAAAGATCTTGTTAGTAATTTCTGAAAAATGGAAGATTTGAAGAACCGAATAAAGCTTGAGTTTACTGCGGCCCCCTCTTCGTCCTTTTCAGATTGAAAAGGGTTTATACTAAAAAATTACCATTATCGTCAAGCAAGAAAACCTGCCTATTTATGCGAGGTTACGCTAGAATTAAAGATTTTTCGCATTCTCCTCATTGAAAATCTCAACTCCCATATCGAGAAGCATGGATGCGGTGACGCCCAGGCCTTTTTTCCACTTCCCCGAAATATTTACCCTGGTGGTACCACAGGAAGGACTCTTATCTTTTAGTATAGCTTTTTTCACACCTAACATCCTTGCAATAACACATACCTCGTGTGC
>JAGVNP010000181.1 GCA_020053185.1 Deltaproteobacteria bacterium
AGCATTTCCGAAATGTAAACATTTGGCTCCTGTTGAAGCCATAGAATCCACCAGCTTAACCGTGCTGCCGCAATTATGCAGGATTACCACAAAGCTTTCATCCTGAACTGCATCTATAATTTTTTTGAGATATTGCGAAGAAAACTCACTGCACATCGCAGGGGATAATAATCCAGCTGCAGGCTCGGCAATGACAACACCATTGGCTCCAGTTTCCTTGAACGCTTTGGAGTATTCAAGGAGAAAATCAGTACATTTATTCAAAACCGTATGGATAAATTCCGGTTTTCTCCTCATGGAAATCATCATTTCTGTCATATCCATGAGACGTCCAGTCAGCGAGACAGGCCCGATATGTCCGGCCAGAACAGGCCGGTCACTGATATTCGCTGAAGCAATCCTGGCTGCATTAAGGTAAACCGATGTCCTTTTATCACCAATCTTCGGAATGTTCAGATTTTCCGCATCTTCCATGCTGGATATAATTTTGCCCAGTACAGTCGGGGTTTCATTGTCAGAGTATTTGATTTTGCTACCGAACGCTTCAGCCTCTGCAGATAAATCCATAATCGTGAGTGTCGCAGCCATGGGATACCTTTTTGATAAAGCTTGGATGCATGAGAATTGGTTCTGTGCATCTGTAATTACGTCCATAACGTTCTTATTGATCAGGCTCAACCCCGGATACGTCATTATGGGCAAAGCTTTTCTTTCTCCAGATTCTATCAGCCCCTCAACCCATTGATGCATATTCATTTTCATATCAACAAAAACCTCCTTAATTGTCGAAATCTTTTAAAGGATATTGTCCGTATTTGTGTGCAGTCTCTATCATGATCTTGACCTTTGACATATCAATGTCAGGGTGAGTATGGGTTGGGGCCAGGATGAATCTGCCACCAGGTGCGCATGTACGGATCACTTCTTTTGTGGACGCAACAACTTCTTCCGGCTTTGACCGTTCGGTAAGTGTGTAGTCAATGCCAATACCGCCTACAATAGTGAACCGGTCGCCATGCGTCTTTTTTTCATATGCGATATTAACGTTTGATGTAGGCTCATATGCATGGCCACCATCAAACCCCCACTTTATGAAATAATCAAACATCTTTGTGTTGTCCCCGCACGAGTGGATGAGAATCTTGCCGCCACGATCATGTACTGCCTTTGTATATCGTGTATAGAAGTCGCCAAAGAATGCATCTGCCATCTTCGGGTTCAACATGGGTCCTGTCTTGAATGCAAAATCATCACCCTGGAGGATGACTTTTGTACCGGCATCCATCATTGCCATTGCTGTTTTCATGAGATGTTTCTCGAAGAATGCAATAAACTTTTGTATAAAATCAGGATTTTTCCGTGTAAGAATGGACATCTTTTCAAACCCTACGGAATGAAGAAGCATTTCCTGCACGCCGCACCACACATCACCCATGATGCAGATGCTATCGCCGTACTTTTGAAAAGCTTTTTTAAAAAATGTGTAGCAGCTATGCGCAACCTCATCAGCATCAGGAAAGTGCGGCCATGCATCGAACGCCTCAGGAGAGGTGATGGCTGGCCCCCTATACATGAAATAGGTATTGTTGTGGCCGTCTTCAGTGAGGTCATTATATGAGCCCCAGACATCGATGAGCGTTTTTGAATCCTGTAGCTTAAACCATGGCGTGGTATATATTGCCCAGATCGCATCAAAGTCCATCATATGCGCTACTTTTATACCTTGAGCAGTAATTTTATCTGTCATTGCGGGTCGGATGCTTGTATTTATCCGGTTTCTAAACCATGGCCATTTGTTCAACATGAATTTTACTGCAGGGTTGAATGTGGTATATGCGTCAGGAATAAGAGGTTTTCCCAGTATCTGTTGAATGGGATGTGAGTCTAATATTACAGAGAGTATGGGAACCCTATCAACCGGCTTGCCATCAAGCACTGCAATGATACGTTCTGTTGGCCCCATACTTTATCCTTAAACCTCCAACCAGTTCTGCAAATCCTACATGTATTTTTTTCCTATCTTGGGGAATATATGGTGGTTGTTTTTGCTTTCTCTGTCTCCTACCCGAATCATTATTGGGTGATATAAATAGTTTGCATAGTTGATTTCATCACCTTTTTTGAAATTGATCGGAACGCAGGTATCAATAATGGTTTGGTAGTTTCCTTTGGGAAGGTGTGTAATATCCGAATCTGTCCACAGATAACCGATGCAACCTGGGAAACGCTCAGGGGCATCCTTGTATGTAATATCATCGGTAATGCCTGTAGTTATTTTGGTGTTTTTTTCCCACTCTGACGGATAGATATTTGCTGCTAACAGTGCGCCGAAATCTCCAGCAGCAACCCTCCACAAGTCCTGTTTGGGGTTCCAGTTCTTTTCGCAATCATCCATCTTGCCATCGATCCGGCACCCTTGTAGGTTGTTGGAATTATAGACTATGCCGCCAAAAGTCTCTTCAGTATAATCTGTTCCGCTGCGTATGACGCATGATGCGCCTAGTTTGCTAAATTGAAACGGGATCTTTACCATCATAGGTGTTGTTGCTGTCTCCCTGTAGGCAATCACATCACAAACAACACGCGCTCCTTTCATGCCAAAAGGCATATCCTTATACTGCTCAGACCTCTTGATGGAGCGTATAGGCCCGTTTTTGATGGCAAGAAGATCTGAACTGTACATGCTTTCGTTTAATCGTATCGTGATCTTATTCATTAAAGCCTTGATGGTGATGCGGAATTTCAGGATATCTACATAGTTTTTTCCGCTGCCACCCGCTTCCTTGGGTACATATTGCGATTCTACGAAGATAGTACGCTT
This sequence comes from Deltaproteobacteria bacterium, assembly GCA_020053185.1. GTDB lineage: Bacteria > Desulfobacterota > Desulfomonilia > UBA1062 > UBA1062 > JAGVNP01. The sequence continues at coordinate 2,822 of JAGVNP010000181.1, forward strand.
GCCGTCTTTGGTGGTAAGACATTCGGTTTTACGCGATTCACATATCTCATAATTTTTATCATAGTAAAAATGGGAATAGTCTTGTTTTGCGCTGCGAGCGGGCGGATTCGATGCAAAGTAGAGCAGATATGCCCAGCCTTTTTTCCCATTAAGTGGATCAATGATCTCGATCTCTTCACCGGATGTGCATCCTTCTGGCCAAAATTCTTTTGATGCTCTATCCCCAGTATCACGCACCATGAAGAGAAGTAGGTCCCTTTCATTGAATATACCGTTGCCGAGTTCTTTGTTCGGCTTAGGGCCTTCCGGTAAAACCAAGTCACCATCTTGTGTCATCTCGTCAATCTGATAACGTATAGGCTCGAGAATCCCGTTGTTGCAGGAATATAGCCTGATGTTAGCGATTGGCTTTCCAATAAGATCTCTTGCAAGATCTCCCTTCATAACAACATTATCCATCTGTCGCGTGAGGGTCTTTTTTTCAACAATGTCTTGTGCATATGCGAAAGAAAACATTAAACCCCAAATTAGAACTGAAAAACAAATTGTTGCAATGCCTTTTGATTTCATAATTTCCTCCTTTAAAATATAAAGCTACAGGGTATTTAATCGAAAAACAACTGTCAATAAAATGCTTATTTGCATATAAAGGAGTTGTATGAACTCAATTGAGCGGGTTAAGGCAGCTATTCATTTCAAAGGGCCAGACAGGGTCCCTGTATGGAGGTCTGGCTTAGGTGATGTGTTTCCCATGCCCATGTCGCCTCCAAAGAATTGGCTGCCTGGTCATGCAGAATATGAGCAAGGCCTGTTCCCATTCACTGGAATGGATGAATGGATACGATTTCATCTCTGGAAATGGCATAAGCCGGACTGGGCAAGATCTCCTCAATATAAGAACTTCCTTGCATTGAAGCGTGAAGAGATCGATGAGTGGGGTGTGATATGGAATCGCACAAGCGATAATTCTTCTATGGGCCATCCAGCAAAAGCGCCGCTTCCTGAATGGTCAGGATTTGATGCCTATCTTAAGCGATATTCGCCTGATGCAGAGGACAGAACCAGATATTCGCTTTTTGTAAAACTCAGTAAGCTGGTTGCCAAGAAGCGATACCGGATGGGGATATTGGGTTTTCAGGGTCCTTTTACCATGGCATCTGCGATTCGGGG
>JAGVNP010000141.1 GCA_020053185.1 Deltaproteobacteria bacterium
GTGCTCTATCTTATCGGCGATATCGGTGTTGACGGCGGCTTGTACAGGGCATTAGAGATCGAAGGTCCGGCTATAAGCGCACTGGGCTTAAGCGACCGTCTGACCATTTCAAACATGGCCATAGAAGCTGGCGCCAAAGCAGGCATCATTGCTCCTGATGATGTGGTTGAATCCTATATAAAGCAGCGGGCAAAAAGAAAATACACAATGTACAAGAGCGACGCAGATGCACATTATGTATCCACCAAAGAATATGACTGCGCAAATATCGAGCCGCAAGTGGCTTTTCCGCATCTGCCTGAAAATGCAAAAGGTATAAGTGAGGTGGGTGAGGTGATCCTGGATCAGGTCGTGATCGGCTCCTGCACAAATGGCCGCATCGAAGATTTGCGGATTGCCGCAGCTATCATGAAAGGACACAAAGTAGCAAAAGGTCTTCGTTGTATTGTTCTTCCTGCAACGCCAACCGTGTTCAGGATGGCTGAAGAAGAAGGACTTATAAAGATATTCCTGAATGCAGGCGTTATAGTCGGGCCGCCTACATGCGGGCCATGTCTTGGCGGCCACATGGGGATCTTGGCTGATGGAGAAAAAGCGCTTGCAACTACAAACCGGAATTTTGTCGGGCGCATGGGGCATCCGAAGAGCGAGGTGTATCTGTCAGGCCCGGCAATTGCTGCCGCATCCAGCATTACAGGAAAAATATCCTCTCCTGAGGAGGTGGCATCATGATTCTCAAAGGAAAAGTGTTCAAGTTCGGTAATGACGTAGATACTGATGCAATCATCCCTGCACGGTATCTCAATACTATAGACCCTGCTGTTCTGAAAAAGCATTGCATGGAAGATGCAGACCCGGAGTTTCCGACTAAAGTGAAACCAGGCGATGTCATTGTTGCAGGCAAGAATTTCGGATGCGGATCATCCAGAGAACATGCTCCCATTGCAATAAAGGCCGCAGGCGTGAGCTGCGTGATTGCATCTTCTTTTGCCAGGATATTCTTCCGCAACAGTTTTAACATGGGGCTTCCTATATTCGAATCAGACGAGGCAGCGCGCGAGATCAAAGAAGGGGATATCGTGGAGGTGGATGCTTCTACGGGAAACATAAAAAATCTCTCAGCAGGGAAAACATTCAAGGCCAAGGCAATACCTGCTTTCATGCAGGAATTGGTTGAGGACGGCGGGCTGGTCGAACATATCAAAAAACGGGGAGCCATATGAAAATTCTTGTTCTGCCAGGAGACGGTATCGGCAAAGAAGTGACAGCCTCTGCCATAGAAGTGCTTAAAACGCTGGTTCCAGATTTAGAACTTGATTATGGACTGATAGGCGGGAGCGCATATGATGAAACCGGCTCCCCTTTACCAAAAGAAACAATTGAAAAGATAAAAAAATCCGATGCCGTTCTTTTGGGTGCAGTGGGCGGTAATAAATGGGACAAGCTTGATCACACATTGAGACCAGAGGCAGGGCTTCTCGGTCTTCGTTCCCACATGCAGGTCTTTGCAAACTTGCGGCCTGTAAAGATTTTTAAGTCTTTGATTGGTTCATCTACACTTAAAGAAGACGTGATCGAAGGTGTAGACCTTATGATTGTGCGCGAGCTCACAGGCGGTCTTTATTTCGGAAAGCCAAAAGGCATCGAGACAAAAGGAGCAATAAAGCGGGGTTTCAATACCCTTGAATACACAACTCCTGAGATAGAGCGTGTTGCAAAGATTGCGTTCGATCTTGCACAGAAAAGAAACAAGAAACTCTGCTCTGTTGATAAAGCAAATGTACTGGAGAGCTCGCGACTATGGCGCGAGACAGTAGAAGAAGTGGCAAAAGCATATCCTGATGTGGAACTTTCCCACATGTATGTTGATAACTGCGCCATGCAACTTATACGGAATCCAAAACAGTTTGATGTGATCCTTACCGAAAATATGTTCGGTGATATCTTGAGTGACGAGGCCTCAATGATTACAGGATCGTTAGGCATGCTGCCTTCCGGAAGCTTAGGCGAGGGCAAGGGGCTTTATGAGCCGGTGCACGGCTCGGCGCCTGATATTGCAGGTACAGGCAAGGCAAACCCGATCGGCGCAATACTCTCTGCTGCCATGATGCTCAAATATTCGTTTAACAAAGCAGATGAAGCTGCTCGCATTGAGCAGGCTGTGGACAAGGTATTATCCAGGGGCATACGTACACCTGATATGACTGCAGGTGCAAAAGAAGTAGTGGGAACAGAAGCAATGACCAAGCATATTATTGATGAGGTAAAGAAGAAATAGATGTTATCCGGATATAAGGTTGCAGTAATAGGTGCGACAAGTATTATCGGCACTGAGTTAACAAAAATTCTGGAAGAAAGATGTTTCCCTGTCAAAGAGCTTGTAGCGCTCGGAGCAAAAGAAGAGCAGGGCGACTCTATTGAGTTTAATGGCGATACTGTTTCTGTCCAGGCCATACAAAAGGAATCTTTCAAAGGCATAGACTTCAGTTTCTTTGCCGGAGATGAGTCTTTGAGTAAGGACTTTGTTCCATTTGCATCCAGACATGGCGTGGCAATAGACACCTCTCCTGCTTTCCGGATGAAAAAAGATGTGCCGTTGATAGTTCCAGAGGTAAACTCGGAAAAAATCAGAACGCACAAAGGGATCATTGCAAGCCCTCACAGTTCTGCTGTGTTCATGGCATTAACGCTTTCTCCAATACATAAAAAGGCTGGTATAGAAAAGGTTGTGGTCAGCGCCTATCAATCTGTTTCTGCAATGGGTAAAAGAGCCGTAGATGAGCTTGCGGAACAGATAAAATCCCTTTTCAATTTCAGAGAGCCGGATGTAAAAACATATCCTCATCAGATCGCATTCAATGTGCTTCCGCATGCAGGAAAATTTCTTTTAAACGCATACACCGAAGAAGAGATCTCGATTGCAGAGGATACGAAAAAAATTCTGAACGATGATTCTATGCGCATATGTGCAACAGTCGCATATGTGCCTGTGCTGTACGGTCACGCATTGGCAATAAATATAGTGACGAAAAAGCCATTGGACCCGGATGCGGTGAAAACTATACTCAACAATGCGCCGGGCATAACTGTGGAAGACGACCCCCGCCACAGCAAATATCCCCTGCCTGTCTACGCAGCAGGAACGGATGAATGTTTTGTAGGCAGGATCAGAGAAGATATTTCTACAGAAAATGGCATTGCCATGTGGATTGCCTCGGACAATATACGAAAAGGTGCTGCACTCAATGCAGTGCAGATCGCAGAGCACCTGATACAAACGTAAGCCTAACGGCATAAGGGATTGATGAAGATAACATTAGGACAATATCTTCCCACAGATTCTCCTGTCCACCATCTTGATCCCAGAATAAAATTTTTGCTGATGTGTGCAGGAATTACGGTTATCTTTCAGATTGAAGGCATAACCAGCCTGCTGATTTTTCTTCTTTTATGTCTGGGAATCACTAGAAGTGCAAAGATACCGTTTGCAAGACTGATCTCAGGGCTTTCTCCATTCTTATGGCTGTTTGTGTTTACTGCCATGCTTCATGTGTTTATGACGCCTGGCGATGAGGTCATATGGCTGCCCTATGCAACACTGCAAGGCGTGCAGAATGGAATCAGGGTAGGGCTGCAGCTCGTGTGTGCTATCTGGATCTCAACACTTTTTACGCTTACTACATCCCCTATGGACATGGTGTGGGCATTGAAGTGGTTTATGAAACCTCTTGCACGGTTGAAAGTTCCGGTCGAAGATATTGCGCTGCTTGTGATGCTTTCAATACGATTTGTGCCTGTTGTTTTTGAGGAAACCGACCGCATTATAAAGGCACAAAAAGCAAGAGGGATTGATCTTGAAAAGGGTTTTGTTAAAAGGCTGAAAGCATTGGTTGCTATTGTGGTGCCACTTCTTTACAGTGTTTTTCGAAGGGCAGATGATCTCGCTGTTGCGCTTACCCTGCGGGGATATGCACCAGGCATCAAGAGAACAACGATGAAGATACGGCATATCAGGAGCGTTGATGTAGGAGTCCTTGCAGGGGCTTTATGCATATTTGCTACATTCATATTTTTTTAAGAAAAAATTAAATGAATAAAGGGAGGTGTTATGGAAACTGATGCATCCAAAAAAATGAAATCCGAAATTTTCACTATGTCAGGACTTGAAATCGGAAGGAGATTGAAAAAACGGGAATTTTCTCCGGTGGAAGTTCTTGATGCCCATATCGAGAAGATAGAGCAGGTCAACAAAAAAATTAATGCCCTCGTGGTAAAAGACTTCGACAAGGCGCGGCAAGAGGCAAAAGAAGCTGAAAAGAGATTGATGGGGCAAGACAGTGAAACGCTTCCTCCTTTGTATGGAGTTCCCTGTACAATAAAAGATGCCTATGCAGTAAAAGGGCTCAGCTGGGTTGGCGGTTCTGTATTCAGGAAAAACATTATAGCTAACGATGATGCAGATGCGGTCAAGGCGTATCGGAAACAGGGGTTGATCATCATGGGCAAGACCAATGTCCCTGAAGCATCCATGTGGGGCGAGACGTATAACAAGGTGTATGGACGGACAAACAATCCCTACAACATTAAACATATCGTTGGTGGGTCGAGTGGCGGGGAAGGGGCTCTGATTGCTTCTGGCGCTTCGCCTATTGGCGTTGGCTCTGATGTGGGTGGCTCGATACGGTTGCCCTGCACCTTTAATGGTATTGTTGGCCATAAGCCTACCGGGGGACTCACACAGGAACGTTTTCATTGGCCTCATGCGAGTGGTAAAGCCTTGGATTTCTGCACCTTTGGCCCTATGGCGAGAAGGATGGAAGATATTATTTATTTAATGAAGATCTTTCCAAAGACCAGAGAGATTGTTGACCCTAATTCAGTAGATATCAAAAATCTCACATATTACTATTATGACAGCGCTGGATTTCCAGAAGCTGATCCATCAGTTAAAAAAGCAATTGATGATGTGGTGCAGGCACTTAAAAGAGATGGCCTGAAGGTCGAGCCATACAAACCTGTAAATATAAAATGGCACTTCCTGATCTGGGCAATTATGCTGGAAGAATTCAATGAAGAGGATTTTCGGGTGATGCTTGGTGATGGGAAAAAGATAAGCCTTATCGAGCAGTCTTTAAAGATGATCTTTGGTGTATCGGATATCACGCTTCCTGCGCTTGTTTTAGGCATATTCTCTATAATTAAGATGGGGGATAAATCTGTAAAAAAGATTGTTAACAAAGGTTATCAGATGAAAGATGAAATCTCACAAAAACTAGGCAACAATGGAGTGCTCATTTGCCCTGCATTTCCTACGCCTGCGCCCCGTCACATGGTGCCCCTCATAAAGCCTTTTGGTTTTGGCTATTGCGGTATCTTTAATGTGACTGAATTTCCTTCTACCGTGGTGCCGGTTGGCTTTTCGGGTGATCTTCCTATAGGAATACAGCTTGTTTCAAATCATTTTCATGATCATATCTCTCTGGCGGTTGGAGCACATCTTGAAAAGATATTTGGAGGGTGGAAAATACCTCAACTTTAATTTTCGTATCTCACGTACTTATTTTAAATACATGATCTTTGGCAGGACTTCTGCCATGCCATTGATCACAAACTGCACTGCAATGACAGATAGGAGCAGCCCCATAAGGCGGATCATAATACTGATGCCGGTCTGACCGAAGTATCTCATCAAACGCTGGGATTGTTTCAGTGTGATGTAGGTGAGTATTGCGATTGCCAGTATGGAAGAAAGTGCAATAAAGTAGTGCACAACATCCTTGCATAGGTCCTTGATCAGTATCACAGTAGTGATTGCACCAGGCCCGCTCAGGAGCGGGATTGCCAGCGGGAACACTGAAACATCCTCTTTATCGATTGCCTCAGCTTCCTCTTTTGGGGTGGTCTTCTGAGTCGGATGAAAGGCAAAGAGCATGCGGATGGCAATAATAAACAGCAGTATGCCACCTGCGATCTTGAATGCGCCGATCGTAATATGAAAGAGATTCAGGATAAGATTTCCTGTGAACAGAAACAGGACAAGTATAAAGACAGTAGAAATGCTTGCTTTTTTTATAATTCTGTCGCGTTCCTCATCTGTATTGTTCTTTGTAATAGAGAGAAAAAGCGGGACATTGCCTATAGGATCAACAATAATGAATAAAGTAACAAAGGCTAAAGATATAAAATTTATATATTCACTCATCACTTGGGATTATAATACAAAAAAAATTTAGATGCTAGTCATTGCGAGGGCGAAACCCTCGGCAATCGCAGATTGCTTCACTACGCTCGCAATGACTTATATTACTATATCTTTGCACAATAGAACAAATTGCACATATTTGTCATTCCCGCGGAGGCGGGAATCCAGTCGCACCATTGGTTTTCTGGATTCCGGGTCAAGCCCGGAATGACAGCAGAATAATTATGCAAAGGTCTCATTACAAATTACCACTTACCTGTCTTGACTGCTGGCGCTTTGGGCAACCCATTGAGTGACTTGAGTGATGCCTGGAGGTCTTTTTCTGGAAGCGGGTAATCTGTAAGCTTTCCTTCCATGAAGCTCTCATAACCCTTAAGGTCCATGAGCCCATGACCGCTCCAGTTGAACAGGATGACCTTTTCTTTTCCCTCTTCTTTTGCTTTTTTGGCTTCCTCGATCACTGCTGCAATCGCATGGCTGGTCTCTGGTGCAGGGATAAACCCTTCGGTTCGTGCCCACATGAGAGCGCTGTTATAGCAGTGGAGCTGATCCATTGCTATTGGCCTTATAAGTCCTTCTACCGCAGCCTGACTCACAAGAGGTGCCATGCCATGATACCTGAGTCCGCCTGCATGGATCGGAGGCGATACAAACTCATGACCAAGTGTATACATGGGCATTAGAGGGGTCATCTTTGCCACATCGCCGTGGTCATATGTGAATGGGCCTCGTGTCAGGGTAGGGCATGAGGATGGCTCAACCGGGATGATGTCAATGTTTGCGCCGTGTATCTTGTCTGCAACAAACGGGAATGCAAGTCCTGCAAAGTTGCTTCCGCCGCCAGCACAGCCGATAACTACATCCACCTTTTTCTCCCCGATCTTTGCAAGTTGTTTCTTTGCTTCAAGACCTATGATGGTCTGATGGAGCATTACGTGGTTCAGCACGCTGCCGAGAGAGTACCTGGTCTGTCCGGTGGAATCACTTACTGCTTCTTCTATTGCTTCACTGATCGCGATCCCTAAACTTCCTGGTGTATCAGGATATTTTGCCAGGATATCGCGGCCTGCCTTTGTCTGGGTACTTGGGCTTGCAATGCATTCACCGCCCCATACCTGCATCATGAGTTTTCTGAAGGGTTTCTGGTCAAAGCTGATCCTCACCATGTAGACCTTACATTTAAGGCCTATGAGCGAACAGGCAAATGACAGGGCGCTTCCCCACTGTCCTGCCCCGGTCTCTGTTGTGAGTTTTTTGATGCCGAATTTTTTGTTATACCATGCCTGCGGAACCGCAGTATTGGGCTTATGGCTTCCTGCTGGTGATACGCCTTCGTTTTTGTAGTATATCTTTGCAGGGGTTCCCAGAGCCTTTTCCAGGTTTTTTGCCCTGTAAAGTGGGGACGGTCTCCAAAGATAGAGTATCTCAAGGATCTCTTCCGGGATATCGATCCATCGCTGCTGGCTCACTTCCTGTTCGATCAGGTTCATGGGAAATACTGGTGCGAGCATATCAGGGGAAATAGGTTTTCCATCAGGGCCAAGCGGCGGCTGCATTGGTGTTGGCAGATCTGCTGCCAGATTGTACCACTGCCTTGGGATTTCATCTTCATTTAAAAAGACCTTAGTGCTCATTCAATCCTCCTTTGTGGGTTTTATTTACATTCTTGTGATGTGAAGTCTTTCAAAACTTTTTTTATTGCAGAGTTCTTTTTCTTGAGTTCCCGTGAGCCCCGCGTGATCTTGCACAGACTGATGCCCAGCATTCTCCCGATCTCTCTCTGGGACACTCCTTTATCCAGGAGCTTTACGAGTTCCCATCGCAAAACAAGGTTGTTTATCTCGGAAGGGGTAAGGATGTTTTTCAAGAACCTCGTCAAAAGATCCTTGTCCTGGGTACGACTAAACACATCAACCAACTCCTTAAGATTCTTTTCTCACATAGTTTTTTCCTTAAGGTGAGATTATGTTCTTGCTGAGAGAAAC
>JAGVNP010000307.1 GCA_020053185.1 Deltaproteobacteria bacterium
GTGCAACCCATTCATCAGGTATTTGAAAATTGTTAACAGGGTCTATCATTTTTATCAATCCCCGTATTTAAATACGGGGTCTTTCAACCGCAGAGACGCAAAGTTCGCAAAGAATTTTGGTTAGAGTTTTCTTGTTTTTAACGATTATAGCCTTTTCCCACGGAAAAAGTAGAAATACCACGAACGATAATTATAAATTGTGGGAGCATGCCAAAACTCGTAATCATATACGGCACAGGTTCGCATAATACCGAGCGAATGGCAATAGCAATAGAGGAAGGCGCAAGAGCAGAGGGCATAGAGACCGTGCTGAAAAATGTAAACGACGCAGACAAGAATGAACTCAGAGATGCTGATGCTGTAGCCATAGGTTCTCCGAACTATAACCATGCCATGATGCCTACAGTTAAAAAATTCTTGAATGGGCTTGCGGATATTGACTTATCTGGAAAAGTCGGTCTTGCGTTCGGGTCATACGGCTGGAGCTTTGAAGCCACACAGGGCATTAATAAAATATTAACATCCCATGGCATGGAGATGGTACAGGATTTATGCATTAAGAGAATGCCGGGTGATGAAGAGCTTGAGTTTCTGAAAAAAGCGTAAGTCGGACTATTTCGATCTATTCGTTAAAAGAAGAAAGTCAAGGTATTTATATCGCCTTAGTACATACATAATAGTGGAGGTGAGAGCATGTTATGTGTATTATGGTTCAAGTGGGCGCCTGAGAATACATCAAAACTTCTGGAACTCTGGAAAGAATTCAAATACCCTGAAGAAGTTAAGTTGATTAGCAGATATATCCTGATAGGCAGGCACATATCTGTAGCGATATTTGATGCCCCAAATGAAGAAGCAATCCTAAAGGTAACCTTCCCATTCAGAGAATTATGCGTGCCCCATATAGCTCCGGCATTACCGCTTGAAGAAGCACTGGAAATGATGGAAAGGATGCAGTGACTAAATTTTTTATTTTTTAAGACGGCGCTGGGGCAAGCCAGACCCAGAATGTGTGGTTGAGCGCATGCCCAGCGCATGAATTGATTTTCTGCGCGCGCTCACATCCCTATGCATCGCTCGCTGAAGAGTTCTGACCTACGACCTGTTTATTGTGAACTCAGACAGGAACAGCGATGGAGAGGATTAGCATCAGGGATTGATATTGAGTGCGTACCTCCATCGTTGTCTGTTGTTTGTTGAATATCCCCTGCCAATGACCTGTTTATTGTGAACCTATCCCTGTTCTGACGTTCCACCTACCCCAGACAGGAACAGCGATGGAGAGGATTATTTAAGCAGACCGCGTATGAACTTACACTGGCGCAACATGATGTACCCTATTGATTTATCAGTAATCCTTCTTGCGTCAGCATTCTATTCTTCCTGGGACGGCGCTGGGGTATCGCCCCCAGACGACTCTCTGATAAATGGCTGGCTACCGCCAGCGTCAGGGATTGATTTCTTTTGCGCGCCCATCGCTGTCTGCTCCCGTTCTTCTAATTTCCTACGCTGTTTTCTCTATTTTACTCGCATCTTTTTCCTATCGACCACGATTTAAGTTGAGTATATCCCCCCCTCTGAACAATATTTACACCCGACAAAATATACGTGCAAATTTTTTGAGTCCTTAAGGCGATCTTATAAAAGAGTTCAGGCGGGAACACGCCATACCCTTTAGCCGGATAGGAGCATTTGCTCGGTGAGTTTTGCACGTATTATAATTAGAAAATTATTTTAGAGTAAACCCCTTCCACGAGCAGCGTGACTCATAAGGAAGAAACTGGGCAGCAGATGAAAGGGAATGTTGTCCACGGGGCCAACCACCGCCCGGCAGTCGAGACACCCAAAGATCAGACAGCATGTGTACCTTCGGAACAGGTGGCACGAGGTTAAGGTATGAATACTGTGGAGGAATTTCTTGAGGAATTGGAGCTATTTGGCAAATCATATAACTATGTCCATGGCACAAGATTAACTCTCAGAGATTTTGCAAGATCATGCAAAGGCGAAAATGCAACTGAGTCTGATGTACCCGTAGACACTACAGAGGATGATGTAAAGAAATGGATAAAGGATATGGTGGAGAGAGGTTTATGCGAGAGATCACGGATCAGGGGCATCACCGTACTCCAGAGGTTCTTTGTATTTCTGATGGAATCGCCCAATTATAAGCTGCAATACAATCCTGTGAGCAGGATAGCAAAGCAACTCCCAAAGGCGAGCAAGCAGACTCGGAGACCGATAAAAAGCATAGAAGAAATATCAGAGATGGTTAGGAATATTTTTCATACAAGAGACAGGGCAATGGCAGTGCTCTTTGCTAAAACAGGCATAAGGGCTGGGGAGCTGAGTGCCCTTGATGTTGAGGATGTGGATTTTGAGAATAGGATACTTAAAGTGGATAAGCACATCTGCAATTTTTATACCCTCGCAATTGCTAAAGGCAGAAAAAACAGAGTTGAAAGCATGATTCCGCTGGACGACGAGACCTTACAAGTTCTGAAAGTGTACCTTGCAACAAGGCAGCAGTGCAACACTAATGCATTATTTATCTCGCGTCGTGGAAACAGAATCCCCGTTGGAGATATTAGTAAGATTATAAAAAATTGGGCTGTACAGATAGGAATGTGCAAGAAAAGCAACAAGACAGAGGAGAAAATTACACCTCACTTTTTTAGA
>JAGVNP010000279.1 GCA_020053185.1 Deltaproteobacteria bacterium
CTTTCAGGTGTGTTCGCTCGTTTGAAAAAATCCGGCCGCAAAAATTCGCTTCGCTCAGGTTTTGCTCTTCTCCTGCTTTTTCTTCACTCACTCGCCGGTTTCAAGGGTACCCACTTTTTTGATTACAACAGAGTTTGTTGAAAAACTCTTTTGGGCGAAGGAACTTTTCGTTTTTGTGGAAGGTTTTCAATTTTATTTCATATGCTTTTAGTTTTTTATTCTGTCATCACGTTCAGCTCCGGTCATATCCTGTTTATTTATCCTACGTGAAGCCATAGTTCGCGATCTTTTCTATGTTGTGCACCATGCAGTAGAGCAGCCATTGTATGTTGACCTTGATCTTGCTTCTTAGGGTGAACCGGTCCATACGCTTCAAGAACCGTATGTTCGCGAATACCGGTTCTACAACAGCCATGCGGCGGGAATAGATCTTTTTCCCCTGCTCACTCTCAAGTTTTTTGATCATGATCTTGGTTAAATTCACCCCGTCCGGGCCTATGGGAACCATTAACTGTTTTGGCCCTCGTCCATTACCGTAAATACACTTGTCCTTTTTGCTACAGCTCCTGCAATCCTCCTCGCTTGCTTTATACCTTCGGTATACGTTACCAGTGGTCACCATGCGTTTCACATTGAGACTAAGAATCTTGTTGTTTGGACAGATATAGTGATCTTCCTTGTCATTGTATTGAAAGTCCTCAAGTATGTAATGCGTCCTCTTGCAATGCTCACCCTTCTTCATCCGGCCAGCGAACCGCGGATCTCTCCTGCGGAAAAGCTTGTCAGGAATGTACGCATCCAATCCCTCATCCATGCACTTCTGGATATTCACCTTGCTGTGATACCCGCTATCAGCAGTAAACGTCTTGCCCTTAAAATAATCCGTATGGCCGATCTGCTCCATGTTCTCCCTTGCACCATCGATCACGGGTTCTGCCAGTACAATGTCCTGGCTCTCGCCGAAGACCTCTCCATGGACAATGACCTGGTGCTTCGCATCTACCAGGGCCTGTGAGTTGTACCCCTGCACAGCACCATGGGAACTCGTCATCTTCGCAGAATCATTGTCAATGACATTGCTCTTAACCTCACGCCCTGTCTTGCCGATCCTGGCATTATTATCCTTAAGCCATGCCTGTATCCGGTCTACCTGTTTTTTAAACTTCTCTACCAGCTTATCCCGGTATTCCCTGTCAGAAGAAGAACCATCATCCTTCCCGTCTTCCTCCTCCTGCTCCTTGATCAACTCCCTGACCTTTTCTTCAAGCTTGTCCTTCTTTCTCTTCAGATCCTCAATCTCTCCGCTCCACTGCGTGGATGCGTTCGAGGGAAGCTTGCACCCGTCAAGGGCAAAGAATGTACCACCTAAAAGATTCATCTCCTCACATACAAGCAGAACATCCCTGAACAACGGCAGGATCTCTTCCTTCATGGATGATACAAACATGGCAATCGTGCTGTGGTCAGGCTTCTGCCCGCAGGACAATGCCATAAAAATAATATTCTCCTGACATGCCCTCTCTATCTTCCGGGAAGAGATCAACCCCCTCGCATACCCAAACAGTACTACCTTCAACAGCACCTTCGGATCGTATGCCAGCCTCCCGGTCTCGTCATTGTTGAACTTCTCATCAAACACCGACATGTTCAGTTTGCTCTCCACCACCGTGTGGATCGCAAACTCCAGTGTCCCAGGCACTACCTGCTCCTCAAGTGAAATGGGTAACAAGACCATCTGCTTGTAATCGTATTTTTTATACCTCGCCATGTCTCCCCGCTCCATCAAAAATTATCCATATCATATACCACAAAATACGCTGAGAACATAGGAAATTCCTAGGTCTTTACGTGATTTTCCAAAGAAAACAGACATATAAAAAACTCTGCTACGCTACCCTAAACGGACTTTTTCGACAGGCTCACAGTATATCCAGAGTTTTTATGGTGTGTCAGCTTTTACTAGGGTTAGGATATTCTTGCACCAACTCTTTTAGACGTTCTTCGGCGACGGTTGCCTTCTCTTTATTTGCGAAAAGGTCAACCAGAAATTTATCTATCCCTTTGAAAAAAGCATCAGCCAAAGCGGATATTGAAACCACAACAAGATCATCAATCCCTGGTTTGCTTCGTATTTCTGGGATACCTCTGTCCATGTAACAAACCATACGACATTTACCTTCTCTACTAAGCTTTGATCTAGCACCATAGGTGTGAAGCATTGCACATCGCGCACCATACAAATCAAGACCAGTTAGCTGTTCTTTGCAGGGAAATTTAATATATCTCTCTACCCATAAAATAAAATCTTTCCTCTCCACATCCTGCTGACCGGCTGGCATGTTCAAGTATGCCATTGTATCCATTCCCGAAAAGATCAAGTTTACAGCAGAACCGTAACAATGATTTTCAAGCGTGATTTCTATTCCTCTTTTTATGCCATTATAGATAGCATTTGTTATCGGGTCATTTTTGAATGTTGACATCTTTTGACTCCAACATAGAAATTTATACTTATTTCTCTATTAATAATAAGTTTCCTTGCCATAAAGTCAACATATCTTGCCAATACCTCTAGCCCCTGATCGAAGATCAGGGGTGCGCAAGTGTGCGTGAGATGCGACAGCATATCACGCACGGTATTATTTGCGGAGCGTGCGATAGCACGCGAAGCGCTTAGCCTTCTCCTGCGCCAAGGAGAAGGTTGGAAGAGATCGAACAATTTCACCCTCACCCTGCCTCTCCCATCAAGGGAGAGGGGTTTTTGACAAGGAGAGGGATGGTAGAGACCGATCAAAAGGGGCTTAGAACGGGCTTGACCACCCCAAATAGATATGATGTATTAGGCCTATGAAGGTAAAACGCAACATAAGAGATATTCTTAACATCCTGAAGGGCCGGACTAAAGAAGTCGAGGAGATTCTGGACAGCGGATTTCACGACAAGATGGCGCCGAGGTGGATGGCAAAGACCCAAAAGACGTTGACTGATCTTTTTGGTAAAAACAACCAGTATGCGCTGAATTTTCAGTCTATAGATCTTCACACCCCGTTTGTGGAGGAAAACCTTTCACAGATTGAGGAAAACGATTCGCGTCTCGCACTCGAAGATGCCAGGGTATTTCTGGTATCGCTCATGGATGAGCTTGAATCAGAGTACAAAAATGCTCCCGGAATTATGGACATGGAGAGTATCTTTGCTGAAATAAACCGTTATGTAAGCGACCATGTGGACAGCTCCATGAAAAAAGATTTCTACCAGAGAATTTCCATACTCAAAGAGGGGTTGTTTTCCGGTGATATGTCATCAAAAGAGGTAAGAAAGCATATCAAATGGATAGGCGATCTTGATTCCGGGCTGTTTGAGCGGCTTGTTCCTCTCATTACCTGGTTCTATATCGATAGAGATAATTTCAGCGAAGCATACAATAATTGATTTTTGTTTTAGATAGCCAGAATAGATCCACAACAAAAAATTGAGGAGATGATATGCCGAAGATAGAACGGGTGCTGGTTAGCGTCACCAACAAAGATGGAATTATTCCTTTTATCAAAGATCTTGTAGATTTGTTCAAAGTAGAAGTTGTATCAACGGGCGGCACTGCGCAGGTGTTGAGAAAAAACAATATACCGGTAATTGATATCTCTGATTTCACCGGCTTTCCCGAGATGATGGATGGAAGGCTGAAAACCCTGCATCCAAAAGTGCATGGCGGTTTTCTTGGTATACGGACAAACCCTTCCCATGTAGCTGCCATGAAAAAGGAAGGTATCAAGCCAATTGATATGCTTGTGGTAAATCTGTACCGGTTCGAAGAGACTGTGGCAAAAGGCGCTTCGCTTGAGGAAGCAATCGAGAATATCGATATCGGCGGCCCGGCAATGCTGAGAGCAGCTTCTAAGAATTATCCTTTTGTCTCGGTTGTAACAGACCCTAACGATTATGCACCTATTATCGAAGAAATGAAAAAATCCGGCGGATCGGTGAGCGAGAAGACCAATTTTAATCTGGCGAGAAAGGCATTTTCTCTGACCGCACGCTATGATGCAGCAATATCAAACCATCTCCAGGGCATTGATGTGGAAGCAGGCGAGTTTCCTCTTACCTACACGGTTCAGTACGAGCGCAAACAGCTTCTGCGCTATGGGGAAAACCCACATTTGAAGGCTGCTTTCTACAGCGATACCAAACTCGACCAGCCATCCATCTCAGGCGCAGATCAGCTTTGGGGAAAGGAATTATCCTACAACAATATCATGGACAGCGATGCTGCGCTTGATCTGATCATGGAGTTCGATGATCCTGCATGCGTGATCCTGAAGCATACAAACCCGTGCGGTGCAGCGCTCTCAAAGGCATCACTTGTAGATGCGTACGCACGGGCATTCAAGGTTGACCCTACATCAGCATTCGGCGGGATCGTCGGTTTCAACAGGACAGTTGATGCCGAGACAGCAAAGGCAGTCGGCGAGGTATTCACCGAGGTGATCATTGCGCCTGACTTCACAGCAGATGCACTCGCCATCCTTGAGCAGAAAAAGAACGTGCGTCTTTTGAAAATGACTGGTATTGCTTCCGGTCATGCAGCAAAAAAGAGCGGTCTTACATCAAGAGCTGTAGTTGGCGGGCTGCTTCTCCAGGATAGAGACTTGGGCAATGTTGATCTGGACAAAGCGCAGGTTGTGACAAAGCGCGCTCCTTCAAAAGATGAAATGGCTGCTCTTAAATTCGCATGGAAGATCGTAAAATTCGTGAAATCAAATGCCATTGTGTATGCCACAAAAGACCAGCTCGTCGGCGTTGGCGCAGGACAGATGAGCAGGGTTGATTCATCAAAGATCGCAGTGATAAAGGCAAACAATGCAGGGTTGTCTACAAAAGGATCAGTGATCGCATCTGATGCATTCTTCCCGTTCAGGGACGGAGTTGATGAGGCTGCAAAGGCAGGCGCAACCGCAGTGGTTCAGCCTGGCGGCTCGGTAAGAGACCAGGAAGTTATTGATGCGGCAAACGAGCATAACATGGCCATGATATTTACCGGCATGCGCCACTTCAAACACTAGAGATGAAAGTTCTCGTAATAGGATCAGGCGGAAGAGAACACTCGATCTGCTGGAAGATAGGCCAGAGTTCTCTGGTCGATCAAGTGTTTTGCGCACCCGGCAATGGAGGGATCGCTCAGGATGCTGTTTGCGTGGACATCACGGCAACTGACATCGCATCGCTGATCAGTTACGTGAAGAAAAACAATATAAGCTTAAGCGTGGTGGGGCCTGAGGCTCCGCTTGTAGATGGAATAGTAGATGCATTTGAATCCGAAGGGCTCAAGGTATTCGGGCCGACAAAAGCTGCTGCTGCTCTCGAAGGATCAAAGGCATTTGCAAAGAACATTATGAAGGAAAGCCTTATCCCGACCGCAGCATTCGGGATATTTAATGATCATAAAAAAGCCAGTCAATTCATAAAGGATTCGCAAAACCCTGTGGTAGTAAAGGCTGACGGTCTTGCTGCAGGCAAAGGTGTGATTGTAGCATCCACAAAAGAAGAAGCGCTTTGTGCCATTGACGATATCATGCTCAAAAAAGCATTTGGTGATGCCGGAGCCAAAGTGGTTCTCGAGAAACGGCTTGCGGGAGAAGAGGCGTCTTTTATCGCGATCACCGACGGCAGCCATATCATTCCAATGGCTTCATCCCAGGATCACAAGCGGGCATTTGACAATGACGAAGGTCCTAACACAGGCGGCATGGGCGCATATTCGCCTGCGCCAGTGGTTGATAGCCAGATACATGGCCGGGTTATGGATGAGGTGCTTTATCCGCTGATCGCAGGGCTTAAGAAAAAAGGCATTATCTATAAAGGCTTCATCTATGCAGGGATTATGATTGATGAGAAAAAACCATCTGTACTTGAATTCAATGTGCGCCTCGGCGATCCGGAAACGCAGCCGCTACTGATGAGACTGAAAGGTGATATGGTTCCTGTGCTCATGGAAGTGGCAAACGGCGGCAGTATTAAAACCATGACTCTTGAATGGCATGATGATCCAAGCATATGCGTGGTGATCGCATCAGGCGGATATCCCGGGAATTACGAAAAAGGGAAACCAATATCCGGCCTTGATGAGGCAGGAAAGATTGACGGGGTAAAGGTTTTCCATGCAGGAACAAAAAAACAGGATGGCAAAATTGTCACTTCAGGCGGCAGGGTGCTTGGTGTAACTGCCTGTGGCATTGACATAGAAAATGCGATAAAAAAGGCATATGAGGCTACCTCAAAGATATCCTTTGACGGGTCATTCTATAGAAAAGATATAGGGAAAAAGGCTTTAGAGAGGTGACGATGATGAAAGTAGCAATTGTAATGGGTTCCAAATCAGATCTTCCGATAATGGAAGAGGCTGCAGCAATCTTGAAGCAGTTTGATATCAGCTACGAAGTCCGCATCCTCTCTGCGCACAGAACACCTGAAAAGGTGACAGAATTCAGTACCTCGGCAATGAAGCAGGGGTTCTCCATAATCATTGCAGGCGCAGGCATGGCTGCACATCTTGCAGGTGTCATTGCAGCGCACACCACGCTTCCTGTTATCGGGGTTCCGATTGATTCATCTTCTCTTGGCGGGATTGACTCTCTGCTCTCTACAGTGCAGATGCCTCCTGGCATTCCTGTTGCCGCAGTGGGACTCGGAAAATCAGGCGCAAAAAATGCAGCCCTGCTCGCATTAGAGATACTTGCTCTTTCAAGTGCGCCTTTAAGGAAAAAGCTTCTGCGCTACAGAGACGATATGAAAAAATCTGTGCTTGAAGCAGACAGCAGTCTTAAAGCCAAATGCTGATCACTTCTGATGTATCCCTTATTGCAAAACTTGTCCTGCAGAGTAAGGGAACTGTAATTGCCTATCCTACCGAGACCTTCTACGGACTTGGCGCAATGATCTCGGATAGTGAAGCAATAGAAAAAATCTATACGATCAAGCAGCGCGAGTGGGCAAAAGGAGTGATCGTGCTTGTAGCTTCCATGAAAGAGGCAATAGCCCTTGCTGAAATCGGCCAAAAAGAAAAAGAGGTACTGGAAGATTTCTGGCCAGGCCCTTTAACCGCCGTGCTCAAGGCAAAACAAGGAATTGATCCAAGGCTGTTGGTGAATGGATGCATTGCACTGAGGATTTCCTCGAATCCGTATGCAAGGACGCTTGCAGAAGAGCTAGGGCCCATTACCTCCACCTCGGCAAACATCGCAGGAGGTGATCCGGCAAAAAGCCCTAATGAAGTAATCCAGTATAACCTTCCGATCGACGGCCTTCTTGATGGAGGCTACACAAGGGGAAAAAAGCCATCAACGATTGTGGATTTTACAAGAACTCCTCCGGAGTGCATCAGGGAAGGCGAGATCCCTTTCCCGAATATTACTGCGTACTTTTCCCGGCCAAGATAGAGACGAAAATATAATTTTTAAGGAAAAATTCAGATTGTAAGAGTTTCTACTGAGCCTTGGACGTTTCTGCTTTAATTTTCTGGACAGGATTTGGGCTAAAGGCCTTTGATAAAGCGATATTACCCATGGCTGTATAGGCATCATTATAGTGATTTCCTGGGCTCCACAAAAGCCACCCTGTTGCGCCTGAGTCCTGCGCAGCTTCTATCTGGGTCTGTATATATTGCGGCCCGAACTTTCCTTTCGTAACTCGTAAAGGAAATGACTGAAGCCATGGCCTGATTGCCACCTCTGTGCCTACCATATTTTTAAGTTTTTCAACACCCTGTTGCACAAAAAGATACGGCTCGTCTGCAGGATTATTTATACCGGAAAAATTTTTGCTGAAGTGCGAAGGATAAAGCATTGGTGAGATAATATCCACATATGGTTTCATCTTGTTAACGTCCTGGCCTACTACAAGTACATCCTTGTCCCTCTGCCATATTACAATTCCGAACATATCAATAGATAGAAGAACGCCTTTTGAAGAAGTAGCCTCATGGACTTTCTGTAAAAACGAGGCGATTACATCCGACCTTGATACACCGGCTATGCCTGTTGAGGTGCTGCTGTTTGCAGGGTACCTGATATAATCCAGCTGCACCTCGTCAATTCCATATGATACCAACTCCCGTATAACTACAAGGAGATATTCCTGAACCTCCGGGTTTGCAGGATTAAGCCAATCCTTTTCTAAACACCACTTTGTGGCAGCTGATGCCATTATTGAATCTTTGAAGACCACCACCCTTGCCACCACATGAACGTTCATACGGTGCAGACAATCAATCAGTTTGGGAAGATCTTCTATATTTGCCGGATATTTTTTGTTTGGAGAATATCTGCCTGGTATTGCACTCGTATAGGTAAGACATCCCATGTCATCTTTTGCATCAAAAACCACAGTATTCGCACCGCATATAACAAGTTTCTGGGCCGTAAGAAGGATTTCCCGCGAGCTTGCAGATCTTCTATTTACATAAACGCCTTTTGCAGAAAAACCTTTGGCCTTAGAGATGGTTTGAGGCTTCACCGGGACTTCTCTTGTGATGGAAATACGGAGCTTATCCCCTGGCTCTATAGAGTAATCCTTTATACTGTTAATCCTTCTGATATCCTCTACAAATTCCCGTCTTGTCAGCACTGTAGAATATGGAAGATACTTTTTTGCTATTGCACCAAGCGTTTCACCGTCATGGACAGTATGGATTATCCATTCGGATGCGTTGCTGCTCAATGGAATGATGATACATATAATTAAACAGATTAAGAGTTTTCTCATAGTATCATCATTCGGAATTCTCCTTAATATCTTAAGGAGAGATCTCCTTTATTTCTGAGATTTCCAAGGGAACTCTCATTGTCATTATAAATAATGAATAAAAACATTCCCCGCCCTCATGGACGAGGATGTGAAAAGAGCAAACCTTACTCCCAGGCATCTTTAATGATACCTGGGAGTGCCTTTAGAATAGAGCCTATTCTTAGTTGGCTGGCTTACTCGGCAGGAGGAACTGTTGCATCAACACCAGCGGTTGTTACATCAGCTGGAACAACAGTAACTTCCTGGGTTGCCTCTGGAGCAACCTCTTCCTTCTTTTTGCATCCGCCAAAAGCGAATGTGAAGGCTAAACAAACGATTCCTACTACAAGTAACTTTTTCATACTACTTCCTCCTATGTTTTTTTGCTGAATTCTATTCAGCTGGTAATATAACGGCATCTATCAAATGAATTACTCCATTTGTACAGATGATATCCGTCTTGATTACTTTTGCATTTCCGAAGAATACTGCCCCGTCTTTTATTTTCACAGAAAATGGTTCTCCGTTTACCATGAGAACCGTGGATGGCTTCTCCATATCGGATGCCATTACATTTTCCATTGCCACATGAGCAGCAAGCAGCAGATGCAACTTGTCTTTATTTTCCGGCTTAAAGAACATCTCTAGTGTTTCAGGTGGGAGCTTTGCAAAAGCCTCATCTGTTGGCGCAAACACAGTAAGAGGACCTTCTCCCTTAAATATATCCATAAGATCTGCGGCCCCAACAGCCTTGACAAGGGTGTTCAGCGAACCCAGCTCAATGGCAGTATCAATGACATCTTTATTCTCTGCAGCCTCAAGATTTGCCTGGGGAACCAGAAATAAGATTGTAAACACAAAGAAGCTCAAAGCCCGTATAACATTTTTTCGCATAAAACCTAACTTTATCTCCCCAGTACCCTTGTAGATTATCTGTTTATCTGTCTTTTCACAGCCACCAGATAGCAGATTGTTCCCGCTCTTCATACTCTTTCCATGGGAGAAATCAAGGTTAAGTTTAAATATCCGCAGCAAATGGCAGTAAACGGCAGCCAAAGACGGTTATTTTTGTCATTGTTTTGCCTATTTTTCATAAATTTTGTTATTTTTTCAATTCCTTTTAACTATCTTCATCATTCCAAGTACGCCTAATTATCCCCTGACATATGAAAAATCAGGATAAATTCAAGATTTTCCCGATAAAGCCTGTAAGAAAAATCCTGACAGAAGTATATATACGTGGTGGAGATGAGGGGATTTGAACCCCCGGCCCCCGCGTTGCGAACGCGATGCTCTCCCGCTGAGCTACATCCCCAATTCACACCGATAATTATCTATTATCTTCCAAGGCCATTTTTCAATTGTATAACCTTAGAAAACCCCCTAATGCAACTTAAAAACAAAACATCAGGTTAAGTCTTTTTTCCCTTTAAAAACATTTTTGCAAGGCTGAGAGCTTCAGATGCATTTTTTATCTCTCCGTCCAGGCCCTTCTGTCTTATAATCCTCAGACAATCACCTAAACTTCTGCCCTCCTTGAATCCAAGGGCAATAAGATCGCCCCCTTTGACGGGAGGATTGTAATGCCGCCAGTTGGTAATATGTGATGATACCATCTTTTTTATCTCAGGACTCTTTGTCTTTGCCATTACAAAAAGCACTTCCTCTAAAGATGCGTCTCCCAAAATATCCACTACTTTAGATGGCTTTATCTCACCTTTTTTTGCAAACTCTTTTAAGATCCCAAGAATTTTTTTCTTTGACTCAACAAGAGAATTCATCTCCATCGGGATCATTCCTAACCGCTCACAAATAGAGGCAAATACGTCCTGTTCCATGTGATCTATTAAGGCCAGAAAGAATATAAACCACGGCGATATTACCTCCTGCGTGTAAAGAAGCTTAAACCAGGATATGATTCCTTCTGCCTGAACAAGGATCTCTTTTATAGCCTGACCATAATCCAGTCCGGGATGTATTGCCTTAAGCACGCCAAGATTTTTAAGCCTGTCCAGACCCTTTATTGGCGAATCCTCCAAAAGGATCTGCTTAAATTCGTGGAATATGCGCCCTCCAGGCACATCCTTTAAAAGGCCAGATTGTATGGCAGAATGTATGAGGTCGAGCGTTTGTTTTCCAAGACTGAAACCAAAGCGCTGCTCAAAACGGACTGCTCTCAGTATCCTTGAAGGGTCTTCAACAAAACTTAAAGAATGAAGGATGCGTATTCTCTTTTCTTTAATATCCCTCTGCGCACCAAAGTAATCAATGAGTTCGCCAAATCGCGCATGATTCAATGCAATTGCCATAGTATTTATTGTAAAGTCTCTCCTATAGA
>JAGVNP010000096.1 GCA_020053185.1 Deltaproteobacteria bacterium
ACCGAATCTATCAGAGGCTGTATGCCCCTGTTCCGTAAGGCAGCCCCGCAAACAACCGGCACAATAGTGTTATCTATGGTTGCCTTTCTGAGAGCAGCTTTTATTGCCTTATCTTCGATCTGCTCACCTGAAAGATATTTCTCCATTAGCGTATCATCTGTCTCGGCAAGCATCTCTATTAAATGTTCTCTGGCATGAGTTGCAGTTGCAATGATATCTTGCGGCACGGGCATCTCTTCATATTCAATGCCCAGGTTATCCTCTTTATCTTTCCATACAAAAAGCCGCCAGCCGACAAGATCAATAATACCGGCAAAAGTATCGCCATTGTAATAAGGGATCTGTATAGGAAGCGGCCGCGCATCCAGACGGGTTTTAATCTGCTTCACGACCGAGTCAAAATCCGCACCTACCCTGTCGAGCTTGTTTATAAAGGCAATTGTAGGCACCTGATACTTGCGTGCCTGGTGCCATACAGTCTCGGTCTGTGCCTCAACCCCGCCTACCCCGCACAGAATCATGACCGCACCATCGAGAACCCTTAAACTTCTCTCTACCTCAACGGTGAAATCCACATGCCCAGGGGTATCAATGATATGGATCTCATGATCCCTCCACTCGCAGGTTGTAACTGCCGAGGTAATGGTGATGCCCCGCTGCTGCTCCTGCGGCATCCAGTCCATGGTTGCCTGGCCGTCATGCACCTCGCCCATGCGGTGTATTTTTTTTGTATAGAACAGAACCCTCTCGGTGACTGTGGTCTTACCTGCATCGATATGGGCAACAAAACCGATGTTTCTTATTTTTGAGATGCGCTTAGCCATTGTTTGAGCTTCCTCAATCCATCCATTGCATCCTTGCCATAAGCATCAGCACCTATCTTTTTCGCGATCTCTTCATTGAGCACTGCTCCGCCTACCATAACAAAAAAATCTCCGCTGTCTTTGAGAAGTTTTACTGTTCTTTCCATAGACGGCAAGCTGGTGGTCATAAGCGCAGAAAGCCCGATGCATTTGACGTGCATCTTCTTTGCAGTTTTCAAGACAGTTTCAGCCACACAGCTCTTGCCAAGGTCTACTACCTCAAAACCATTGTTCTCAAGAATCACACCTACAATATTCTTTCCGATATCATGCACATCGCCTTCTACGGTTGCGAGTATGACCTTTATCGGAGTTTTCACATCTTCTTTCTTCAAATATTTTTCTATTACCTTGAATGCCTCTCTCATGGCATTGGCGCTTGACAGCATCTGGGGCAAAAATATTGTGCCTTTATCAAAAAGCCTTCCCACCTCTTCCATCGCAGGGATAAGCAATGTATTGCTCACATCAAGAGGGGCTTTGCCCTCATCCATGAGCCGCTGCGCAATATCCCTTGCCGCAACATCATTTCCCTGGATCACTGCTTCAATGAGAGGCTCCGCGGTAGTCTCTGCAAAATCCTTTTCAGTCTTATCCTGGCTGAATCTCTTTATATAGGCTTGAGCCTTATGGTCACGGCCTGTAAGCACATTTGCCGCAGAGCGCACGTCCATCAGTTCTTTGTTCAACGGGTTTATGATTGCTAGATCGAGCCCTGCATCAATTGCCATTGAAAGGAATGCGCTGTTTAAGATTGGTCTGCTCGGAAGACCGAATGATACATTGCTCACGCCAAGCACAAGATTTAGGCCGAATTCTTTCTTTACTATGCGCATGGTCTCCAATGTCTGGCGCGAAAGAGCCACATCAGAACTCACTGCCATAGTCAGACAATCCACATAGATATCAGTGCGCGGAATTTTTAAGTCATCTGTGCGTTCAAGTATTTTCTCAAGAACCTTTATTCTCTTGGATGCAGTTTCAGGCACTCCGTGCTCATCCATGAGCAGCGCGATAAAGCCAGCACCATAGAGTTTTGCAAGTGGCAGAAGCTTTTCGATGGATTCCTTTTCTCCTGATATTGAATTTATCAGGCTTTTGCCAGGCGCTATTTTGAGGCCAGCTCGTATGGCTTCAGGATTAGGCGAATCAATTGAAACCGGCACATCCACAATCGAGGTCACAGACAACACAGCCTTTTGCATTGCAATGACTTCATCAATCGACGGAACTCCCACATTCACATCCAAAATATCTGCGCCGGATTCTACCTGAGACAGCGCTTCATCACGTATGATGCCAAAATTCCCGCTCTCGATCTCTTTCGCAAGAGACTTTCTTCCTGTCGGATTGATCCGCTCGCCGATCACACGCACCGGCATTGCCTGGCCAATATGCACAAAGCTGGTTCGCGAAGACAAAAATGATCCATCAATAGAAAATTTCTGCATCTTGTGATCGCATGAATCAATTGCTTTGCGGAAAATCTTTGTATGCGCTGGTGTTGTGCCACAGCACGACCCGATCACCCTTACTCCAAGCTCGATAAATTCTGGCACAAAAGAGGCCATTGCCTGGCCTGTTTCGGTGTACATGGTGATACCGTCTCTGATAATGGGCATGCCTGCATTAGGCTGCACCACAAACGGTTTGTCGCTTACCTGGCGCATCCGTTTTAAAAGCGGAATAATTCCTTCCGGGCCGAGCGAACAGTTTATGCCGATGAGATCGCATCCAAGGCTGGACAACGTAACGCTGGCTGCTTCCGGCGATGTTCCGAGTGTTGTTCTTCCGCCAGCTTCAAATGTCATGTGCGACATGATCGGGATATCAGAGATCTCCCTAATCGCGATGATAGCTGCCTTGATCTCCTTGATGTCGATCATGGTTTCAATAGAGATCAGATCTGCACCAGCTTCTATCATGCTTGAAGCCTGTTCCTTGAATATGTCGACAGCATCATCAAAGCTTAAATCGCCCACAGTCTCGATAAAGCGGCCTGTAGACCCGATGCTTCCTGCAACAAATTTCGCGCCAGATGCCTTTACTGCCTCAATGCCTCGCTTGTTTATTTCTTTTGTTTTCTGGCTCAGGCCATAATCTGCGAGCTTGATGCGGTTTGCACCGAATGTATTGCTCTCTACTATATCAGCGCCTGCCTTAACATATGCACTATGCACTTGCGCTACCTTGTCAAATGCATCAAGCAGCATGGCTTCAGGCGCACCACCCGGCTTTAGCCCTTTTTCCATGAGCATGGTGCCCATTGCACCATCCATGAGCAGCACATTCTTCTTTATTGCATCCCTGAACGCTTTATATCTCAAGATTTACCTCATACACGTGTTCCATTTTCTGGCCCAGAAAAAGCTCTCCGGTTGTGATAAAATTCTGCGTAAGGTCAGTGAGATAGAACGAGACATCTCTTGTACCTTGTTTTTTGCTGTCTTCGCCAACCATTTCTGCAACCTTGACTGCAGTTGCTTTTGCAGAATCTACGATCCTAACTTTATCACCTATTACCCGTTTGATAACAGATTTCAAAAGCGGATAGTGTGTGCATCCAAGCAGAAGCGTATCGATTCTCTTTCCGATAAGCTCGGTAAGATATCTTTTTGCTGCAAGCTCAGTGATTTCATCATCACACAGACCCTCTTCAACGAGCGGCACAAACAGAGGGCATGGCTTTGCAATGATCTCGATGTTCGGCGCTAATTCATGAATAGTCTTCTCATACACCTTGCTCTTGATCGTGGAAATGGTGCCGATCACGCCGATCTTTGATCCGCCAGCATCAACTGCTGCCGATGATCCTGTCTCGATCACGCCAACAATCGGGATATTGAATTTTTCTTTAAGCGCAGGAATTGCATGGGCTGAAGCAGTGTTACACGCAATCACGAGCATGTCGATTTCTTTTGCCACAAGGAACTCAGCACATTTGAGCGTGTAATAAATAATAGTCTTTGAAGATTTAGGGCCATAAGGCACGCGCGCAGTATCCCCGAAATAGACCATGTCGATCCCAGGTATCATGCTCAAGAGTTGCTTAAGCACGGTCAGCCCGCCGATACCTGAATCAAATACGCCGATCCTGTTATACTTCATCTTTCTTCCTCATCCATTTGCATCAAATGCCCAATAAATATAGTATTTTACTGTATTTGTCTATTCCATTTGTATGTCCCTTTCTTTGCTCGACCCAAAGAAATGAGACCGAAAGAAAGGGCGCCCCACGAAACCGCCCTTCGGGTTTGTTCGCTCGTTTGAAAAAATCCGGCCGCAAAAATTCGCTTTGCTCAGGTTTTGCTCTTCTCCTGATTTTTTCCACACTCGCTCACCGGTTTCAAGGGTACCCCACAGAGATTATTAGAAGCAACAGTATATCTTCACTTTTGAAAAGGTTTTGCTTTCTGATCAGGACACTGCTATCATATTAGCATAAAGACTTAATATATTGCTCTTGTATCAAGAAAGAAAAACTCTATTGTGAGGAGGTCGGATACATGAAGCTCAGAAATCTTTTCCGGAGTATAACTCTTTGTCTTGGAATACTGACATGTATTGGATGTTATTCTTGTGGCGGTGGCGGAGATACAAGCTCATCTGGTGGCATATGGACAAACCCAGCAGGGATCACTGACAATATAAGCCCCGACGGACAATATGCTAGTGGGCCTCAGGTTGCTATGGATGACAATGGGAACGCTATTATAGTTTGGAGCCAATCTAACGGGACAAACGATCAAATATTCAAAAGCGAGTATAGGAGCGGTACATGGACTCATCCAACATCTCTTACTGACAATATAAGCCCTGACGGACAAGATGCTCGTTCACCTCAAGTTGCTATGGACAACAACGGAAATGTTATTGTCGTCTGGCAACAATCTGATGGGACGAAACTTCAGATATTCAAGAGTGAGTACCGAGGAGGTGTATGGACTCACCCAGCATCTCTTGCTGTCAATATAAGCCCTGATGGACAGAGTGCTACTGGGCCTTATGTTGCTATGGATAATAATGGAAATGCTATTATAGTCTGGCAACAGAATGATGGGGCCAAAGATCAGATATACAAAAGCGAGTACCGGGGTAGTGCATGGACTCATCCAATATCTCTAGCCGATAACATAAGCCCGGATGGACAGCATGCTGTTGGGCCTCGGGTTGCTATGGATGACAATGAAAATGTCATTATTGTCTGGTATCAATCCGATGGGACAAGGATTCATATATTTAAAAGCGAATACCGTGGTGGTGCATGGTCTTCTCCGATATCCATTACTAATAACACGAGCGAAGATGCTTGTGGGCCTCAGCCTTCTATGGACAACAACGGAAATGCCATTATCATCTGGCAACAGTATGACTTGGCACATCAAGAGATATCTAAGAGCGAGTACCGTGGTGGTGTATGGACAAATCCAGCATACCTTGCTGAGTTAACTGGTTATTTTTCTGTTGCTATGGGAGACAATGAAGATGCTATTATAGCTTGGTGCCAATCTGACGGGACAGACGACCAAATATTTAAAAGTGAGTATCGGGGAGGTGCATGGACAAATCCTGTAGGTCTTACTGACAACATAAGCCCTGACGGATTTAATGCTTCTGAAGTTCAAACTGATATGGATAATGATGGGAGTGTCATTATCGTTTGGAGCCAATCTAACGGGACAAACAATCAAATATTCAAAAGCGAGTACAGGAGCGGCGTATGGATTCACCCAACATCTCTGGCTCACGATAACATAAGCCCAAACGAACAAAATGCTGTTGGGCCTCGGGTTGCTATGGACAATAATGGGAATGCTATTATCGTTTGGTGCCAGTCTGATGGGACAACTCAACAGATATTTAAAAGCGAGTATAGGTAGTAAAGCTCCCTATGGATATCTTTGTACGGAGATTTTAGTGATGGAGGAAAGAATAGAGATATTAATTCATAGCTCGGATGCTATTCGTGAAGAGATAGAGACGGAATTAAAGGCTGCATCTCTGGAGTCCAGACGCCTCACGCTTACCACCAACTCCGCCGATGCCGCACAGATAGCATACCATGTCCTTTCGGTCGGTATTGGAGCGAGTCTTACGGTAGTCGCTAAGGCCATCGTGGCCTATATGCAGAAGCAAAAAGGTCAAAGAAAGATCATTGTTCAACGTACCGACCGATCAGGAAATCTTCATCGTGTCGAGGTGGAAACTCCTAGACCCGAAGAAATCGAGAGACTTTTGCAGCAGGCACGCGATGTTTTTATCGTAGAAAAAGAAGGGAACACCGAAAATTAACCTAAGCGATCAACTGTATTGCCTCGTTAGGTAATGATTTATGCTCTTCATTTTAAGATAAAGAATCGCGGTTACTTGCCACTTTTTAGAACTCCGAACATTGATGAGAATTCTTAATCTTGGATCTCTTCTTCTTGCATAAGACCGTAAATTTTTATATACATGAAGGTTGTGAATATTACTGGGGAGGAAGAATGAAATCGCAGCAGGTGTTTCAGCATCTATTTGAACCAAAATCCATTGCGTTTATCGGCGCATCAAACAGTCTGTTCAAATGGGGATTCAACATATTTCATCACATCTTAAGAAGCGGATATGACGGAAAACTCTACCCCATTAACCCGAGCGGAGAATCATGGTTCGGAAGAAAAGTATATAAATCCCTGGACGAGATTCCTGATAAAGTAGACCTTGCCATTATCGTTGTAAAAAGCGAGCTTGTTGCAGAGACAGTACAAAAATGCGTGGACAAAAAGATCCCTGTCGGAATCATCATCACTGCAGGTTTTTCTGAGACAGGCGCAGAAGGCGCAAAACTGGAAAAAGAAGTGGTGGAAATTGCGCGGACCGGAGGCATGTGTCTTGTCGGGCCAAACACAATGGGCATATACACAGGCTACCCATCACCAATGCAGGCAATAATGGCTGCAACGCCTCTGTTCCCCGGAGAAGTCGGCCTCATATCCCAGAGCGGCAATCTCGGATCATCCATCTCCTACCGTTTCATACGCCGAAACATCGGCATCAGCAGACTGGTAAGCTCAGGCAATGAAGCTGACCTTACTGTTGAAGACTATCTCGAAATGCTAGAAAATGACCCAAAAACAAAACTCATCTGCCTGTATGTTGAAGGCGTACGCCAGGGCAGCCGCTTCTTTGAATCTGCAAAGCGGATCACAAAGAAAAAACCGATCCTGCTGCTCAAGGGCGGCATCACAAACACCGGTGCGCAGGCTGCTATGTCGCACACAGGCGCTTTGGCAGGCGATACAGGCGTGTTCTTTGCCATGTGCAAACAGTGCGGCATAATACAGGTTGATACAATGGATGAGATGATTGATGTAGGCGGACTTCTCCTGTCCCAGCCAAAGCCAACCGGAAACAAAGTGGGAATCATCACTCTAGGCGGCGGATGGGGTGTTATTGCAACTGACATGTGCGAGGCAAACGGGCTTTACATATCGCCGCTAAAGAATGACGTAATTGAAAAGATCGATAAAATCCTTCCTCCATACTGGAGCAGAAAAAATCCCATTGATCTTGTTGCGCCGAACAAGGTGACTGATATCACTGATTCCATCGGAATCCTTATGGAGAATTCTGACATCGACGCAGCCCTGGTGCTCGGGGTCGGATACATGTCGCTTAGAGCAAAACGATGGCTTGATTCACCTATTCTCCCGAAGGAAACAATGGAAAAACCTTCGCAGATGATGATCGAGGGAGAAAAGAAACTGTTTGATCTCATTATTGATCAGATAAAAAAATACAACAAACCCATTATACCTGTGACTGATATCGTTGCATTCGATGAAAGAACAAACTCAAATATCGTGGACTATCTGGGCAGCAATGGCATCATGGTGTATTCATGTCCTGATACGGCAGTGCGGGCGCTCGCAAAGGTTGTTGATTACTGGCAATGGAGAGAGCAGCACTGATTTAATTTTGAGTTTTGAGTTTTGAG
>JAGVNP010000291.1 GCA_020053185.1 Deltaproteobacteria bacterium
AATGCCATGGCTGCTTCTGTTTTTGAGTAGTGGTATACAAAAGGCAGCCCGTTGTCAGATGCTTCGACAATGAGCGGATCAATCGGTATTCTGCCCAAGAATGGAACCCCCATTTCTTTTGCCATTGTTTCCCCGCCACCGGTCTTGAATATATTGATCACAGTTTTGCAGTGAGGGCAGCTGAGTCCACTCATATTTTCAATAACACCAAGTACGGGGACATTAACCTGCCTGCAAAAATTGATGGATTTTCTCACATCTGCAAGAGATATGTCCTGCGGTGTAGTAACGATGATGGCTCCATCACTGTTTGGAATCAACTGTGCGACTGAAAGAGGCTCATCTCCTGTGCCAGGAGGAAAATCTATAATAAGATAATCGAGTTCTCCCCATTCTACATCAGAGAGCAACTGCTTTATCACCCCCATCTTCATAGGGCCTCTCCAGATCACTGCATCATCCTGGTTTTCCAGAAGCAATCCAAGGGATGCCACCTTTATGCCACTGGCAATATCTACGGGCAGTATCGTATCGCCGTTACTTCCCATCTTCTTGCCTTCTAGCTTCAATAGTTTGGGAATGCTGGGGCCGTGAAAATCCACATCCAGAATTCCTACTTTTTGCCCTTCCATAGCAAGTGCTACAGCAATATTAGCGGCAACCGTGCTTTTTCCGACCCCGCCCTTTCCTGAAAGAACCATGATCTTGTGACGGATCTGCGCTAGTCTGTCTTTTAGCCTCTCACTCTCTACAAAGTCTTGCAGATTTTTATCAAGCCGCTGTGGGCTTCCCTTGCAGTCTGTTGAGTCTTTCTTTCCCCCGCACTCCATTGTTGTTCTCCTTTCTATTCTTTTGATGATACTCCGCTGTTCCGCGCATGGTACAGCATTTTTTTCCCATGTCTTGATTCCTTAATGAACCCACGGGAAATCAACTTATGCACATATTTTATGGCTTCATTCCTGTGGATATTCAGCCCAAAAGCAATATCCTCGATCGAGCAGGGCCGGCGTTTCAAAAGCTCAAGCACATCCTGTTCAGTGGCGCATGATTCATTAATAGTCATGGTATCGCTATAGTCAGGGATAACCTCACAGTCAGGCCCAAAAAACGTTTTTATTTTTTCCAATTCTTGTCTTGCAACAGGCTCTACAAATGCTTCGGCCGGTGTCCTTACTGCAGTGTTAAGTTGCACGCATTGCGGCTCAATATGATCGCACCAGTACTTGATTTTTGAGAGTTCTTTGAGGGAATTGTTCAATCCTTTAACCATAAAAACCTCAAGCCAAATTGGCCCTTTAAAATCCTTTCGAAGGCTACACAGGCCTTCCACCATTTTTTCAAAGGTGATATCTGAATGAGGGCGATTGATGCGATAGAAAGACTCTTTGCTCCCAGCATCAAGGGAGGGAATGATCAAATCAGCTCCTTGAACTGATGAACGAACCTCCTCTATCCAGAACAGGGACCCATTGGTCAATACAGCTACTGGGATATCTGTAATTTTCTTAATGTCATGAATGATATTTTTCATGCCGCAGTGTAATGTTGGCTCTCCAGAGCCAGACAGCGTGATGTAATCAGGCTTAGGTATCTCTTCCAAACGCCTCAGAATCTCTGTGAGAATATCCTCAACTGGAAAGAATGCTTCTCTCGTTGTTGTTTTATTGGTTGTCCTACCCAGTTGGCAATAGATACAATCATAGGTGCATGTTTTAAATGGAACAAGATCGATACCCAGAGATCTCCCCAGGCGCCTTGACGGAACAGGGCCAAAGGTGAAGCGGTGATGAGATGGTTGCTTTTTTTCCATAATCACTTGTCGCATGGTTTATTATCGCACGGTGTTTGTCTTCCACAACATGTTGTCTGCCTGCCGCAGCTTATTGTTGATTTGTTTTTTACATGCAAGCTAGATCCCTTTACAACAATGCCTCCTCCTGTACTAATTAATTTTTCCACTGCGCCTCCGCATTTCAGACATTCCTTAACCGGTATATCGTTTACTGCCTGGAATTTTTCGAACTTATGTCCGCATGCAGTGCACTGATACTCATACGTAGGCATGATCTTTTACTCCATTCACCGATTTTGATACGAGATGAAACAGCAGAACGGCTTTCAGCCGGCCATTGGCAATCACACCAAATTTCCGCGAATCCAGGCACCCGAACGAGAAGGACAATCGACACCTGAAAATTTTTCGTAAATTTGTCATAATCTCTCCTTTAAACATCCTCTAACGCCTTCTCAATATCCTTCAAAAGTATCTCGGAAGGCTCAATCCCGATCGAGAGACGAACTGTATTCATCTTTACCCCGAAAGTGGTTCTCCTTTCCGAAGGCAGGTAAAGCATGGTGGTAAGATACGGGATACAGATTAATGACTCAGTTGCCCCAAGGCTGACTGCATGATAAATGACTCTCAGATTATTAATGAACCGTTTGGCATCCTCCTGATCTTGGCCCACATCAAAGGCCATCATGCTGCCAAACCCGTTATGCATCTGCCTGGAAGCTATCTCATGCCCTGGATGACTCTTGAGTCCTGGATAAGACATACGGGATATCTTTGAATGAGGTTCAAGAAACTCGGCAACGACCTGCGCACTGCGGGCCATGGTTGCAGCTCGGAGTTCAAAAGTTTTCAGTCCTCTATCCAAAAGAAAGGCCGAATAGGCATCGAGAGTCGTCCCAATCGCCTGACGGGTAAACCACATCTCGTCGTAATGTTGCTTTGAGCCGACAATCACGCCGGCCATAATATCGTTATGTCCTCCGAGGGCCTTGGTCGCACTGTGGATCACCAGATGGGCGCCGAGTTTAAGTGGGTTTTGATGGTAGGGGGTGGCAAATGTATTATCCACGACAACCATCGCCCCGACCTTGTCAGCGGTTTGTCGGATCGCAGGGATATCAATAACCTTGCAGAGCGGATTGCTCGGGGTTTCAAGAAAGATCATGCGGGTGTTGGGCCGTAATTCTTTATGAATGAGATCGGCATTATCCGCATCTATCCAAGAAACATCAATTCCCAGGCGCTGAAGAATAAGCGAGACCTTATAGTTTGCTCCATATGTATCGTGAAAGATGATCAGATGGTCTCCTGCATTAAGGTATGTCAAATAGACTACTGTGCAGGCAGCCATCCCAGATGTACAAATGACACAGTCTTCTGCTCCTTCCAGGGCAGCGATCTTTCGCTCGACCTCTCGTACTGTCGGATTATCGTCCCGGTGATACGTGTAGCCATCTATTTCCCCATCAGTAATCTGTCTAAGTACCTCAAACGAAGCGTATTCGTAATTCACCGCACTCACAATGGGCGTGACCATC
>JAGVNP010000008.1 GCA_020053185.1 Deltaproteobacteria bacterium
CGCCATTCAGCTCATACACAAAGGATGAAACATAGTATCCAAGCGCATTCTGGTACACACTTGTTGCAGATGCTGCCTTCTCCTCAAGTAATTTAAATCTGACCGGATCCGCTTGCGTAAAGGAGTTTTTCCATGCTGACCCACCTTCTTTTTCTGCACGATCGATGTCTTTTTCGTGCTTCTCATAGAGTTCTTTCTGCCTCTGGTATGTCCGCCTGATCTCCACGCGTGCGTCTTCGATATTTCCCATCATGAGATAATTTATTGCATTAAGAGTGTGTATAAGGATTTTTTCAAAATCCTGGCCTTCATAGGAAATTGTCTGCTCGTTTATGATCAGAGATCCAAGCTGCGAAGTGCTCTTTGTTGCCGAGATAACAGCCTTACGCTCGAATTCGGTGATCATGGATGCAGCAATTTCGAATTCCTTTGCGCTGGCATCAAAGCTGCCCATGTTCTGGAGGATAGTTGCCCGTTCCATGTGCAAGAGCACCTCATTGCGGCCCTTTGCCTTTGGAAGCGCTTCAAGCGCTTTATCATATGAGCCCATTGTTATATGATTTCTGACCGGAATGGTCTTTCGCGTATAGTTTTCCAGAGAGGTGCAGCCTGTCATTATCGTAACAAGAAGCGCTGTTACCAGTATTTTATACCAAGATGCATTCAAACAGATTTTCTTTATCGACGTCATTGCGAACGAATGTGAAGCAATCTCACCAGAACAGATTGCCACGTCGCTGCGCTCCTCGCAATGACACGATTGCAATTTGGTATTGATATTTACATATCTCATAGAATTCCTGCTAACATAGTCTGCCTTAAATAGTAAGAAGTAGGAAGTAAGGAGTAGGCAGCATTATGAAATAAATTTATCGGCATTACTGACAATACCATAAAGCATTCTATTTAATTCTTCATATTTACTCATTAAATTTTCGTACTGCATTTCATTTATGTACTTGAAATCTTTTGAAAAACACAACCAAACCTCGGTCTCCCCCGCCTCTCCTGCACAATCTACTAATTTGCTGATAAAGGTCTTTTCATATCGTCGCTTTTCCCAGGCTTCAGCCAGATTTGCCGCTACACTTCTAGATGATCTTCTCATCTGATCAGTTAAAGAATATTTCTCTTCTTTTGGAAAGTTCTTTGTCAGTTCATGGATATCAAGGGCAAGCTGGTAAGCCAATTGGAATACTTTTAAATCTCTATACCCCTTGTAATCTTTTTTATCCTGCATATTTTTTCTGCTTACTGCCTACTCCTTACTTCCTACTCCCTACTATCCCGCTCCCATCTCCGGCCGATACTGAAGCGCCTCTGCGATATGATGATCTTTTATATCAGATGCACCTTCGAGATCTGCAATTGTCCTTGCCACTTTTATCACACGCTTATAACCGCGCATGCTTAAATGATACTGTTTCATGGCAGAAAGCAGCATTGTCTTGCATGATGCATCAAGCGGGCAGATCGCATCCAGATCTTTATCCGATATCCTGGCATTCAGGAATCCTCTTTTCTGCTGTGTCTGCCGTGCTTTCACAACCTTCTCGCGTATCAGCGTTGATGTGCCGGTCTTTGCCTTGTTCGTAGGAGAAAGAATACTTTCTGCATCCACAGGATCAACCCATACATGGATATCGATACGGTCAATCAGCGGGCCAGATATTCTTGACCTATACTTGGCAATCTGGGTAGGCGTGCACCTGCACTCCCGTTTTGGATGACCCAGGAATCCGCACGGGCATGGGTTCATGGCAGCGATCATCTGAAACCTGGAAGGAAACGTGATTGCAGTGCTTACCCTGGATACAGTCACTTCGCCGTCTTCGATTGGCTGGCGCATGGCTTCCAGCGCAGCGCGTTTGAACTCAGGAAGTTCGTCAAGAAATAGAACGCCGGTGTGTGCCAGCGTGACCTCTCCTGGCGCGGGCACAGTTCCTCCGCCGATGAGACCTGCATCGGATATCGTATGATGCGGTGACCTGAACGGCGGGGTGGCAACAATTGAATTCCTGCCGAGCTTGCCTGCTGCAGAATAGATCCTCGTGCACTCAAGAATCTCTTCCTGCGTAAGCGAGGGCAGAATTGACGGAAGCCTCTTTGCAAGCATGGATTTGCCAGCTCCGGGCGGTCCGATCATAAGCATGTTATGCCCGCCTGCTGCAGCAATTTCTAATGCCCGCTTTGCCAGGGCCTGGCCTGTCACCTCGCCTAAATCCAGAGGGTAAGCCTTTTCTTCAAATAACTTATCTTCCCGCAAAAATGATGCAGGGGTAAGGGATGGGTCGCGAACAAGCTGTATGACTTCCATCAAATTCTTTACCGGCCATACAGCTACTCCGGAAAGGCTTGCCTCTTTTGTGTTTGCAATTGGGCATATTATGCCTTTGAGCCCCAGCTTCTTTGCAAGAAAAGCAGCTGAGACCACGCCTTTTACTGGCCGCACATGGCCGTTCAGGCTCAACTCTCCCACAAAAAGATAGTCCTTGACCTGATCCTTTGGAGCTATGTCAAGCGCAGCCAGGATTGCCATGGCAATGGGAAGATCAAACACACCGCCCTCTTTTTTGATGTCAGCAGGAGCAAGATTCAAGGTGATGCGCTGCGGCGGGAATTCAAGGCCTGAGTTTATGATCGCAGCCCTCACCCGCTCCTTGCTTTCTTTTACGGAATTATCAGGC
>JAGVNP010000170.1 GCA_020053185.1 Deltaproteobacteria bacterium
ATATCACGAACATAAAAAATGTGCTTGATAAGGTAACCTTTATTGAAAAAGACGTGAGAGACCTTACTGCACTTAAAAGCGCTGCAAGGCGCAGTTCTCATATCATACACCTTGCTGCAATACCGTCTGTGCCAGAATCCATTTTACAGCCAGCTCTCACACATGAAGTGAACCTTACCGGAACATTGAACGTACTGCTCGCAGCAAAAGACTCTGGCGTAAAGAGGGTCATCTATGCATCAAGCGCTGCAGTCTATGGCGATCAGCTTCAGGAAAAACCTAAAAAAGAAACAATGCTTCCTTGCCCGCTTTCCCCGTATGCTGCGCAAAAACTTTCCGGCGAGTTTTATCTGAAAAATTTCTTTGACAATTTCGGACTGGAGACTGTTTCATTACGGTTCTTCAACATATTCGGTCCGCGGCAGGATCCGAAATCCCAATATTCAGGGGTGATCTCAATTTTTATCGGGCGGATGCTTGGCAATCTTGCTCCGCACATCGAAGGAGACGGCGAGCAGACAAGAGATTTCACCTATGTGGCAAATGTGGTGGACGCTGTTATGCTTGCATGCGAAAAGAGTGCAAAAAAAGTGGCGGGAAAGACATTCAATATAGGATCTGGAAAATCAACAAGCCTGCTTAATCTCGTCGAAGAGATGTCACGCGTGCTGGGAATCCAGGCACAACCAGAGTTCGGCGAGCCCAGAAAAGGCGACATCAGGCATTCATGTGCAGACATCGGGCTTGCAAAAAAATCTTTAGGTTATGTGCCTGAAGCAACCCTTTCTTATGGCTTGCAAAAAACCATTAGATACTATCAGGAGATTATCAGAAAATAATGCGCAACATCAGAAATTTTGCAATCATCGCCCATATCGATCATGGAAAATCCACGCTTGCTGACAGGCTCATGCAAAAAACCGGCGTTCTCAAGGAGGGTGCGGCAGCGCAATATCTGGACAGGATGGATCTCGAGAGAGAAAAAGGCATCACCATAAAAGCCCAGACCGTGCACATGCAATACAAGGCAAAAGATGGTCACCTCTACCACCTCAATCTCATTGATACGCCTGGCCATGTTGACTTTTCCTATGAAGTCTCCAGGTCTCTTGCTGCATGCGAAGGAGTCCTGCTTCTGGTTGATGCCGTGCAGGGCGTTGAGGCGCAAACTGTGGCTAATGCATACCTTGCGATCGATCAGAATCTTGTAATCATCCCTGTGATAAATAAGATCGATCTGCCTGCGTCCAGGGTCGATGTGGTGAAAAAAGAGATCGAAGAGATCATCGGAATCGATACTGAAGGCGTGATCCTGACCTCTGCAAAAAAAGGTGTTGGCATAGAAGATGTGCTTGAAAAAATAGTAAAACAGATTCCAGGTCCAAAGCAGGATTTTAAGAGCCGATTCTCTGCCATTATATTTGACTCATGGTATGACCCTTATCAGGGCATTGTGGTGCTGTTCAGAGTCATGACAGGAAAGGTCAGGTCGGGCATGAAGGTAAAGCTCATGTCAACAGGCGCTGTCCATGAGGTCACAAAACTCGGTGTATTCTCGCCTGACGCAGTAAGTGTTAATGAGCTTGGTTCCGGAGATGTGGGGTTTTTGAGCGCAGCTATCAGAGACATCAAAGATATCCTGGTAGGCGATACCATTACTGATGCAATCCATCCGATCGAGACCCAGATACCTGGGTTCAAGCATGTCAAGCCCATGGTGTTTGCAGGGCTTTATCCAGGCGAAGGCGTTCAGTACTCGGATCTTAGAGACGCCCTGGATAAACTCACGCTCAACGATGCATCTCTGCTTTTCGAGCCGGAAAGCTCTTCTGCTCTTGGCTTTGGATTCA
Source organism: Deltaproteobacteria bacterium (assembly GCA_020053185.1). Classification (GTDB taxonomy): domain Bacteria; phylum Desulfobacterota; class Desulfomonilia; order UBA1062; family UBA1062; genus JAGVNP01. The sequence goes on from JAGVNP010000170.1 coordinate 1,851, forward strand.
GGTGCGGATTCTTGGGACTGCTCCATATGGAAATCATCCAGGAGCGTTTGGAGAGAGAATTTCAATTGAGCCTCATCATAACGGCTCCGACTGTTGTTTACAGAGTCACGAAAAAAAATGGCGAGATCATAGAAGTGCGTAATCCGTCTGATCTGCCTGATAGTCAATTCATCGAACAGATGGAAGAGCCCTTTATCAGGGCAACCATCCATACCCCGTCAGATTATGTAGGGCCGATCCTTACGCTATGTATGGAAAAAAGAGGTGTTCAGAAAGAGATCAACTATTACAGCGGAGACAGGGTCATTATTATTTATGATCTGCCGCTCAACGAGGTAGTGTTAGATTTCTTCGACAAACTCAAATCCGTAACCAGGGGTTATGCATCGCTCGATTATGAGCCAATAGGCTACAAGGTATCAAGCCTGGTAAAGTTAAGCATCCTTATCAACAAAGATCCTGTAGATGCTCTGTCACTCATTGTACATAAGGATATGGCTTACGCGCGGGGCAGAGACCTCACTTCCAGAATACGGGAGGTGATCCCGCGGCAACTCTTCGAAGTGCATATCCAGGCCTCCATCGGAAGCAGGATTATTGCGCGGGAAACAGTGCGGGCTTTGCGAAAAGATGTCATTGCAAAATGTTATGGAGGTGATATTACGAGAAAGAGAAAACTCCTGGAAAAGCAAAAAGAAGGGAAGAAACGAATGAAACGCCTTGGCAAGGTTGATGTCCCGCAGGAGGCGTTTCTCGCAATACTAAAGGTAAAAGGATAAAAAATATGGAACAATCTCTGCAAAAGAAAAGCGCAACCAGAGAATGGCTTGACGCCCTCGTAGTCGCATTTATACTCGCAATGATCATACGGGCATTTTTGCTACAGGCATACCGCATACCATCTTCATCTATGGAGGATACCCTGCTAAAGGGAGATCATATCCTGGCCACTAAATATAATTATGGCGTCACGATCCCTTTCACAACCCATAAGCTGTTTGGAAAAAACATGGTGCCGGATCGAGGAGATGTGATAATATTCACCTTCCCTCTTGATCATTCCAAAGATTTTGTAAAACGGGTGATCGGCCTTCCTGGAGATACCATAGAGGTAAAAAATAAAACCGTTTTCATAAACGGACAGCCTTTTGCTCCAGGACATGAAAAATACACTGATTCCGGCATCATCACCGCAGGCCCTGCAGAAGAGCGCGACAATTTTGGGCCGGTTGAGGTAGAAAAAGGGCATGTGTTTGCAATGGGCGACAATAGAGACCAGAGCTATGACAGCAGGTTCTGGGG
>JAGVNP010000046.1 GCA_020053185.1 Deltaproteobacteria bacterium
GGAGGTCGAGCCAGTTACCACCGCGCTCCAAAGGTGCTCCATGATGCGGCGTACCGAGAAAAACTATCTTGCGCAAATGATTCAGCCATGTATGACCAGCAAGTTTTCCATAATGACAGGCGCTCCGGGAAACGAGACCTCCCATGCTGTGGGCAATGATCACCAGCTCTATCGGCTGGGGTAATTGATTAATGAATGTTTCCATCAGTTCGGAGAATGATCTTCCATTTTCGGAAATGTGAAGACCTGTATTATAATGCAGATAGATTGGCTGGTATCCCAGATCACGTGCAAGAGATGCTCCATGGTCGTGCCCCTGTCTGTTCCATTGCAGATCATTCATGCATAATCCATGCACCAGTAAGACGATCTTGCCACCGGATTTCAGGATCGCCTTGAAAAAATCGTGATCGTCCATAGCCAGTGGCGCTCCATTACGGCGCAGCTGCATGGGAATGGTAAGCGGGTTGTTCGAAGCTGCCAGATGGTCACCAAGAACACCATTTAAGGCGGCCAACACTGCTTCGCGTCCAGGGGCTGAGTCCTTTTCTCCGAGTAGAGAGACGAGTTGACCCAGCATGGCATCAATGACGAAGCCCACCAATCCGGCCACTGCACGGATACTCCGGTAAACCAGTCCGGTGATGCCTGTTGTCCGATGTTGATCCGGCGCACCAAGTATACCGGCAACACTGGCGATAGTGTGATGCAAATCTTCTACAAGATCGGTAATGCCAATAATGGCGTCAATCGTTAAACGTCCGGCACCACGAAGGTCTGATACATTTTTTTTATTTGCCATCTTATTTTTCTTCCTTAATTATTCAAGACAGAGAAGTCAACGGCTTAGTAGAAAATCACTTTGATTTAGCACAAATTACCACGAACAACCGTCGCTGACATTACGCTCACTGGTACTGCTCAATATATTTTGCTATAGTGCGTGAAAAGAAAAGGAGCGTTAATGGGTTTTTGTGCCGGAATTGTAGGGCTTCCCAATGCCGGGAAATCTACTTTGTTCAATCTTATCGCAGGCACTCATATTCCATGTGAAAGCTATCCTTTCTGCACCATAGACCCAAACATCGGGATAGCAAGCGTTCCGGATGAAAACCTGAAAATTATCGCCGACATCGTAAAGCCGGAAAAGATCACGCCTACCACGCTTGAAGTCATTGATATCGCAGGTTTGGTTAAAAATGCCCACAAAGGAGAAGGCCTTGGCAACCAGTTTCTGGGTCATATCAGAAGCGTGGATATGATCATCCATATTGTAAGATGTTTTAAAGACCCCAATGTGGCACATGTCTACGGCGAGATAAACCCTGCCTCTGACATGGAAACCGTGCTGACCGAGCTTATCATGGCTGATCTGGAGATCATTGAAAAAAGAATTAATTCCATGGAAAAGGAACTTAAAGTCGGAAAAAAAGAAACCTCAGATCTCAGTTTAGATCTTCTGGTGTCGCTAAAAGATATGCTCTCCAAAGGAAAGCCTATAAGGGATGCTAACCTTGCGCTTAACCCAAGCCAGATGAAAGCGCACGGATTCCTTACAGCAAAGCCTTATCTTGTGGTGGCGAACATTGATGAAGAGGCTCTCAGCGGATCTGACTATCTAAAGGCGATCCAGCAATGGGGAGATAAAAAGAATATTACAGTAGTGCCTCTCTGCGTTAAGTTCGAGCTTGAAGCCTCCGAGTTAAGTCCGGAAGAACGTCATGACTTCCTTGCATCCATAGGACTTTCATCCTCCGGAACACAGAACCTGATAAAAGCGTGCTATGATCTACTGGATCTTATCACCTTCTATACGCCTGTAGGAAAAGAACTCAGGGCATGGACGTTGAAAAAAGGCGGGACCCTTCATGACGCAGCAGGCCTTATTCATACAGACATTCAGGAGGGCTTCGTCAAGGCAGATGTGGCCTGTCTTGACGACTTTGTGAAACACAAAGGCATGCACGGGGCAAAAGAAGCAGGAAAGGTTCTCGTTGAAGGAAAAGAATTTGCTCTCAGGGACAAGGACGTGGTGGTGATACATTTCAGGTAAGAAATCACTACGTGCCATTAATCCTAGGCACAAAGGCACAGAGTACCAGAGGCACAAAGTTTTTAAGCAGGTCATTGGTTCCGTTAGTCTCATTGGTTGGATTTGTTTTCTATTGAGTTGTTCTATACGAACCAATCTAACTAATGAAACAAATAAAACCAGTCGGACCCTTATTTTTATTTCACTTGTCACTCGTTACTCGTCACCTGTCACAACTCTTGTTCCTTTATTTTTAAATTCATCTTTACATGAATTGCATTGATGGGATAGCATCAAGAAAAATATGCGAACAAGGATGAACAAGAATGAAGGCTAAGGTAGAAACGCTACTTAAAGATACCATTTCTCAGCTCATGAAAAACGGGGACATCCCGGAAGTAGAGATAAATGACGATCTGATCGAGACACCGGCGAATAAATCATTCGGGGATTTTGCCACAAACATTGCAATGGTTATCGCATCAAAAGCCAAAAGAAAACCGCGTGACGTCGCGCAGATAGTAGTAAATGCTTTGTCCCATCAGGATATGTTTGATAAAGTTGATATTGCAGGCCCTGGATTTATCAACCTCTCAATAAAACCCATATCATGGGTAAATGTCTTAAAAGATATCCACAGAGAAAAAGAAAAATTCGGCATCAGCACATATGGCGCAGGCAAAAAGGTGCAGGTTGAATTTGTAAGCGCAAACCCAACAGGCCCTCTCCATATCGGCCATGGCAGAGGCGCTGCAGTCGGCGACATCTTGGCGCGCATACTTGCTGCAACCGGATTTGATGTGCAGAAGGAATACTACATCAATGATGTGGGAAATCAGATGAAGACGCTCGGAAGATCTGTATACCTGCGCTACATGGAGCTGCTCGGCAAAGATATTGAGTTTCCCAAAGAAGGATATCAGGGCGACTATATCAAAGACCTTGCGTCGGAATTGAAACAAATTCATGGAGAAAAACTTCTGGCTCTTTCCCAGGATGAAGCAATAGAGATCGCAAAAGATTTTGCAGGAAATAAAATTCTTGATGGCATAAAAGAAGACCTTGATATATTCGGAGTGCGCTTTGACAACTGGTTCAGCGAAGAAACCTTGTTCAAGCAGGGCAAGGTGGAAGACACTTTTGCAAAGCTGAAAGAAAAAGGACTTCTATATGAACATGAAGGCGCTCTCTGGTTCAAGAGCACGGAATTCGGCGATGAAAAAGACAGGGTGGTAAAAAAGCAGGATGGTCTGCTCACCTATTTTGCATCCGACATTGCATATCACAGGGATAAGATCGATCGCGGGTTTGAGCGTGTCATCGATATATGGGGCGCAGATCATCACGGGTATGTGCCTAGAATAACAGCAGTGCTCGAAGCATTTGGCGCAGATAAAGACTCCTTCCATGCGCTGCTTATCCAGCTTGTTTCCCTGGTGCGCGGCGGCGTTCCTGTTTCCATGTCCACACGATCAGGCGAGTTTGTGACACTGAGAGAGATACTCGATGAGGTGGGAAAAGATGTAACACGATATTTTTTCCTCATGCGTAGAGCAGACAGCCAGCTTGAATTCGACATTGATCTGGCAAAAAAACGGAGCGAAGAAAATCCGGTATTCTATATCCAGTATGCACATGCACGGATATGCTCTATTCTGAAAAAAGCAGCAGAGGCTGGTATAACTCCAGAAATAAAAGATGTAGACCTTGCATTGCTTACCACGGGAGATGATCTGGAACTGATAAAGATGCTTGCAGCATATCCAAACATGCTCATCGCATGCGCAAAAGCATTGGAGCCGCACAGGATTTCTTTTTACCTCATGGAGTTGGCCTCATCTTTCCATAGATTTTATAATAAGAATAAGGTAATAACTGATAACAAGAATCTTACCTCAGCAAGGGTGATTCTTATAGATGCAGCAAGACAGGTTATTGCAAACGCTCTTTCGCTTATGGGAATAGAGGCACCCGAGGTAATGTAGGGGAAAATGGCAAAAAAGAAAAAGGGAAAGAAAAAATTAAAGAAACAGTCTCTTACAAAAAATATATTTCTTTTTCTTACTTCGCTGTCCATGTTTGTAGGCGCTACGCTTCTGTTCTATAACGTAATTCATCTTCCAGGCATTCCTTTTGACTTGGAAGAAACAGCAAGTACTCTCTCCATGCCCCCGGCAGATACTGCCAGCAAAGTCACTCAAGAGGCAGGGGGAAAAAACGAAGATACGCCAGGCAGAGTGACCAGCGATCTCGATTATTCTTTCTATGACATCCTTAACCACAAAGAGCATTCTTCTTCAGAAACAATACATTATTGCATACAGCTGGGCACATTTGACAACTATGAGAGAGCACAAACATTTGTCGCAGACCTCAAGGAAAAACGGATCAAATGCACGATCAGAGAAAGAAACGGGGCTTATCTTGTGCAATGGGGAAACTTCCCCTCTGCCTCGACAGCAGAGAGATACAGAAAAAAACTTTCTAAAGAAACTGGAAAATACTGCACAGTAGCAGGAATGTAGCCGTTTAAGATGATCAAGGACTCAATATGAGCTCATCATATAAAGTGGTAAGCATAGTAGGAGCCAGGCCCCAATTTATCAAGCTCGCTCCTGTCTCATCAGCGCTAAAAGCATTTAGCATTCCCCACACAATCATTCATACAGGACAACATTATGACCGCACCATGTCTGACATTCATTTTCAGCAGCTCGGCCTTGATCAGCCAAATTATCATTTGGGAATCGGATCAGCCAGCCATGGAAGACAAACAGGCGAGATGCTCATAAACATTGAAGAGGTGCTAAAAAAAGAAAAACCTGTTTTATCGTTAGTGTACGGCGATACGAACTCGACCCTTGCCGGAGCACTTGCATCAGTAAAATTAAAAATACCTGTCGGACATGTGGAGGCTGGGTTAAGGAGTTTTGACAGATACATGCCTGAAGAGATTAATCGCGTTATTACCGATCATATATCTGAATATCTTTTCTGCCCTACAAAAAATGCGATGCGCTTACTCAAAGCAGAAGGCATTAATGGCATTCTTACAGGAGACGTCATGGTGGATGCGCTCATGCTTTTTTCTAAAATAAAAACAGCTCATCCATATAAAAAACCTTTTGTGCTGGCAACTATCCACAGGGCTGAAAATACAGACAATAAAAAAAGATTCTTGGGGATATGGAAAGGGCTTAATCTCGTTGCTAATAAAATACCTGTGGTATTCCCGGTGCATCCGAGGACAAAAAATACTTACAGGGATTTGCTCTCAAAGCATAAAAAAAATCTTATTCTCTGCGATCCTGCGGGATATCTCGATATGCTCAGCCTGATTAAGGATGCACAGTGCGTCATCACTGATTCCGGCGGCGTACAGAAAGAGGCGTTTATCTTAAAGACCCCATGCGTTACAGTAAGAGATATAACCGAATGGCCGGAGACAGTAGATGCAGGTGCAAACTGTCTTGTAGATGCTGACCCTACAGCTATCCATCAGAAGATAGACGAAATGACTAACAAATCCATATCGTGGAAAAAGAATCCCTTTGGTGACGGAAAGGCCAGCTACAAGATAGCACGCTTTATCAGAGATCTCTGCCTTTAAAATTATTCAGACAAGGCCCATTCACAAGATCCCGCGAACACAGGCCATTGCAATCCCTGCAGAGACTGCGACATTGAGAGATTCTGTATGTCCTTTCATCGGGATATATATTCTCTTATGTGAAATTTTAAGTATCTCCTTACTTATCCCGGAGCCTTCCTGACCAAAGCAAAGCGCGATCTTGCCTTTAAACAGAGCGCGGGAAAAAGGCTCTTTGCCTCCAAGATCAAAACTGAAAATAGTATGGGGAAGATTTTTTATTTCGTCAGCAGATGCATGCACGATCTTGACCCCAAAGCAAGAACCCATTGATGAGCGAATGGCTTTCTGGGAAAAAGGAGAGGCACATTCCTTGGTAATGATAATGCCTTGAATGCCAAATGCCTCTGCGGTACGGATAATTGTTCCTACATTTCCCGGGTCCTGTACACCATCCAGGATAATCAATTCATCGAACATTTTTATATCAGACAAAGACGCTTTAGGCCTGTCTACCACCATTAGTATGCCCTGTGGCGTAGAAGTATCAGCAATATTATTGAGCAACTTGTCAGAGATCAGCAAATAAGGAAAGGCCGGCTTGCCATATGTTTTCTCATACTCAGGGGTAATGGCTGACAGTTTCGGCTTTATGCCTCGTGAAAGCGCATCTTCCACGAGGCGTCTGCCCTCAAGAAGTACAAAATCCTGGTTCTTTCTTGTCTCCATGAAGGTTTTAAAGACAGAATTCTGTCTACTAGTAATAATCTCCATGGAGAGAACTCTATTTTTTAAAGAATGGGGCCAGAATATCAATAGGGATAGGAAGTATCGTATTTGTAGAACCTTCTGAAGCCATCTCACGCACGGTCTGCAAATATCTCAATTGCAGGGCTATAGGCTCCTTGGACATAATCATGGCTGCATCAAAGAGCTTCTCAGCTGCCTGATATTCACCTTCTGAATTTATTATCTTTGCCCGTCTCTCTCTTTCAGCCTCAGCCTGTTTTGCCATCGCCCGTTTCATCTCATCAGGAAGATCAATGTGCTTGAGTTCCACTGCGGAAACCTTTATGCCCCATGGATCAGTCTGTCTATCCAGAATGCTCTGAATTCTGGCGCTTATTTCTTCCCTCTTGGAAAGAAGTTCATCGAGCTCTGCCTGCCCGCACACAGAGCGAAGAGTAGTCTGGCTTAACTGACTTGTCGCATAGAGATAATTCTCTACGTCTATGACACATTTCAATGGATCCATTACCCTGAAGTAGACAACTGCGTTTACCTTTACCGTAACATTGTCCTTGGTAATCACATCCTGAGGCGGTACATCCTGAACAACGGTTCTCAAGCCTATCCTCACGTACCTGTCAATCATTGGAATAATGATGATAAGCCCTGGCCCTTTGGGAGCCTGAAGAACACGGCCGAGCCTGAATACTACAGCCCTCTCATATTCATTCAAGATTTTTATCGAAGAAAAGATAAACAAAAGTATCAGAACCACTATGGTAATAACTACATAACCGCCCATACTACACCTCCCTATTTATTCTTACTTCTTTTTACAGTTGCTGCAGTATCTACTGCAATCTTACCCGGACTGTCCATCAAAACAAGCCTTTGTTTTACAATGCTCTTAAACTCAGTCAGATTTTTACCACCCAGAGGAGCAGCTTTCACTGACCCTAATTTTGATGGGTTTACAAAATTGCCGCCCCTTTTTACCCTGAAATCAAGATGAGGTCCTGTGGCAACCCCTGTTGCACCCACATAACCAATCACCTGGCCCTGAGATACATGCTTGCCCACATGCATGCTCTTTCCAAACCTGGACAGGTGCCCATACCAGGTTGTATATCCACCGCTATGATGAATCCTTACCATCTTACCAAATCCTTTGGCCCATCCACAATAAACAACACGACCATCTCCCAATGCAACCACCGGGGTACCTTTGGGCGCAGCATAATCAACTCCAAGATGGGGCCTTACTATATGATAGATCGGGTGCCGTCTGTGATAGGTAAACCCAGAGGATATACGCCGATAATTTAAAGGAGCCTTCAAAAACTGTTTCTTTAATGACTTCCCGTTTTTATTGTAATAACCTTTGATCGATTTGCCTTTTTCATAATAGAAAGCTGTATGCTCTTCACCCTGCGTGACAAACCGTGCAGCAAGAATCCTTCCATAACCTCTGGGCAAACCTTTCTCTTTTATATAATACCTTTCATACAACACAGCGAAAGTGTCGCCATCTCTTATGTCAGAAAAAAAGTTTATGTCCCATGCAAAGACGTCTGTAAGATCCATCACCGCTTCAGGGCCAATTCCTGCGGCTATTGCAGATTCATATAAACTGTTTTTAATCGTTCCTTGTGCCCTCTCCAGTCTTGTCTCCAGGGTGAGCGTATGTTTTTCTACCTTAAATGTGTTGTCCTGCGGAGTGATCTTTAATGTTGAAAGATCATCTATTGGGTATATAACCCCGCCTATTCTTTTCGGGAAATCTTCTGTTACCCATACACTCAATACATGACCGGGTCTAATCCCGGAAAGATTAAAGGTTTTCTTCGCACACTTAAGCATCAAACTGATTTGAAAAGGTGAGATGCGCTGATTCTGAAGAAGACCGTAGACAGTATCTCCATCCTTCACGATAATATCGATCTTTTTCATTGGCCCGGTGTAATCAGCCGGCAATATCAGATCAACCACCTTTTCCTGCACATTAATACTGTGAGCTGAAACATCAACAACAAGCCATGCAGCCTCTGAGATCTCATACTCCAACTTGGTAAGCCGTTCTCCGTTCGGTGTAAAGGTAAGAACAAAATCATGTCCAGCAACTAACTTTGAGAGATCAAATATCTTTTTTGCAGCATCAACAATATCATCTGCTGTGCCTCTTGATATCCCATTCTCAGCAAGGATCTCATAGATGGTATCATCGGTCTTGACGGTAACTATGCTTTGTATTGGCTCTCCGGAGACGGTAGACAATTCTTTTGTCAAGCCATTCCAGACAGAACCACCGTACATGGCAACAGCTAAAAGCAGTACGCATAATAGTGCTAGTATGCCTGCAAGATAATAACGACGCCTTGTGTGCGGCTTCTTTTCCCAGTTGGAATTTACTTCGAACATGATGGTCTTATATAAAAGGAATAGCTTGATGTATCAAGTAAATTCTGCTTATGCATGTATCATGTATGTATTTATTGCAGATATTCACATAAGACCCGAGATCAAATCTGACAGAAAAAAATTCATCAACTGGATAAACAATATCCGATCTAAAGAAAAAAAGATCTACATCCTAGGAGATCTTTTTGAATACTGGTATACTGGCATAGAAGAAGAATTGAGCGATGTGATCGAAACACTTGCCGATCCGGATGTTTTCGTACTTCCCGGCAACAGAGATTTTCTTATCACACACTATAGAAATAAAAACATCAACATAATATATAAAGAAGAGAGCATCCTGGATGTATATGGACAAAAAGTGCTGATCGCGCATGGACATACCCTAACAGAAGGAGATACAGGGTTTAAGATGCTGCACATGCTGGGCTGGCCTGTTTTAAGATTATTTGATCGCATTCTTCCTTTAAAGATAAAACTTTCATGCGCAAAGACCCTGGTAAATTCATCAGCCCTTGTAAGACCGCCAAGTGCTGACATTCCGAAAGATATAGCCTTAAAAAAAGGGGTGGACAAAGTAATATGCGGACATCTTCACAAAGGATTTTTGGGCGACAAACTCATTGTTCTGCCTTCATTTTTAGATGAAATGTCCTGGCTGGAGTGGGATGAGGCCGGGCCGCGATTTGTGAAAAATACTTCTTCTGCAATTTAATGCTTACTTCTTACTGCCTACTCCCTACTAGCATCTAGCCCTTTAATACAATCCTGGTAAGTATAGGCATCGCAACAAACACACCTATCGAACTCCCGATATTTGCAAAAGTAACAATGATCAGTATCCTTGTAATCGCATTCTTCCAGAACCCTTTAATGCTCAGGATATCATCTGAGAGCGTTTCAAAGTCAGACACCTTTGGACGCTTAAAGTATGCCTCGGAAAGTCCTGCAAACCAGCCTGAGGCAAGCGCAGGATTTAAAGTGGTAAGCGGGGAAACGATGGTGGCAACAAGTATGGTAACCGGGTGGGCAAGCGCAAGACTGGTTGCGATCGCAGTAAAAAACATTGTTGATAAAAACCACCACTTGATCATCTCATAGCCTTGCGCATTCCCACCATGAAAAAATCCAACGCCCACAAGCGTCAAAATCAAGAAAGAAAAGATCCACCCCCATAGATTTTTCTTTTTCTGAGGCACATACTCAAGGACAGAGATATCATCTATAGGATTCTTTATTTTATCAAGGATGCCTTCCGTATGTCCTGCACCCACAACTGCAAGCACTTTTTTGTCCGGAAGATCAGCGATCTTTTTTGCCATGTACATATCTCTCTCATCCAGAAGGACCTTCTTTACTGTGGGGATTTTTGTTCCGATCTCTTCCATTATCAGAGAAAGCGCATCCTTTGACTTCAGTTTTTCGATATCTTCTTCTCCCACATCTTCAGCCGCAAAAAGGGAGTTCAAAAGATCCCACATCAGCAGAACTTTTTCTTTAAAAGAGATTTTGTGCCACAGGCGCTGAAGTGTTACGCTGATATTGCGGTCGATCAGAGCCACCTCAATATTCATCTCTTCTGCAGCAGTGACCGCAGCCCTGATTTCCTCTCCGGGCTTGATGCCCAATTTATCGCCGATCCTTTTCTGGAATGACGCCATTACAAGGTTGGCAAGCAGAACAAGCGCCTTTTTCTCTTTTATTACCTTAACAATATCTGTCTGGCTCCATATCTTAGGGTTCTTAAGAATAGAATACCTTGCCTGGCAAAGCTCAACCGCAACTATGTCAGGTTTGTTTTCAAGGATCGCGCTTTTTACTTCTTCTACGCTCTGCTTCGAGACATGCGCAGTTCCGACCAGAATCAGTTCTTTGTTTCCAAGTTGCGTCTTTGTTGCAGGCATTTTTACTCCAAAAAAATTTATTCGATCGTGTTGTATAAGAATGATTTTGAAAAGGCAAGATAAGAATATTAAGCATAGGGGTGTGAATGCACACCCCTATGTACTGATTTTTAGAGCATCTCGAGCACAGTTGCCATTGAAACCCCGCCGCCGCCGCAAAGGGTAGCCATGCCAAGGGTCTTTCCCTGTCTCTTCATTGTATGAAGAAGGGTAACCATTATTCTGCATCCTGTAGATCCAACCGGATGACCAAGACCAATGCCTGAACCATGTACATTGGTTATATCTCTCTTAAGACCCAATTCTTTTTCGCATCCTATGTACTGGGCTGCAAATGCCTCGTTAACCTCGACGAGTTCGAAATCAGAAATCTTTAAGCCAGATCTCTTCATAAGATCCTTTACCGCAGGCACCGGGCTCAATCCCATGACTGAAGGATGGCATGCGCCGCGTCCCATTGCCTTAATCCTGGCAATTGGCTTTAATCCAAGCTCTTTTGCCTTTTCTGCTGACATGATTATCATGGCGCTTGATCCGTCATTTATGCCTGATGAGTTTCCTGCCGTGACTTTCCCGATCTTCGGGATAAATGCCGGCGGCAAGCTCTTTAAATCTTCCATTGTAATGCCTGGCCTGAAATGTTCGTCTTTATCAAAGATGACAGGCGGCTTTCCTTTTTTCTGCGGAAGCTCAATCGGAACGATCTCTTCCTTAAAAGAACCATCCTTTGTGGCCTTTTCTGCACTATTATGGCTTCTCAGCGCAACCTCGTCCATCTCTTCGCGGCTGATGTTATGCATCTGGGCAACAAACTCTGCAGTATGCCCCATGAGATAGGGTTTTCCCTTAAAGAGCTCCAGAGGCATGCCCTCTTTTACCGGACCGTCTTCAGGGTGCGGCATCAGAATTGATCCGCAGTGAAGTGCATGAATAAGACCATCCACAAACGTAGCATCCTGAAGTCTGCATCCCCATCTTGCAGCAGGCACCTCATAAGGAACATTTGACATACTCTCTACGCCGCCTGCCAGAATGATATCTGCCATGTCTGCCTGGATCATTGCCATGCCGGAGATCACTGCCTCCATTCCTGAAATGCACACCCTGTTGATCGTTGCAGCAGTAACTGTGTCCGGGATTCCTGCCATCAAAGAAGCAACCCTGGTAACATTAAGCGCATCAGATGGACCCATATTACACCCATAGCGCACATCATCGATCATGGCAGGATTAATTCCTGCACGCTTTACTACCTCTTTCATTGTAATGCTCGCAAGCACTGCGGCATTCACACTCTTTATGCTACCGCCAAATGCTCCGATTGCGGTACGACATGCCGAAACAACAACCACATCCTTCATAGATAACTCCTTTCCTCGCTCAAAATTTAGCTTTTTATGTAAAACTGAATGGACATTCAGTTTAATTTATACCAAAAGCAATGTTTGAGTAAAGCTGAATTTAACGAAACGTCTGATGATCGCCAGCTCTCCTTTTTATGTCAACTAGGGTCATTTTAGTCATGCGTGGATATTACAGATACAGCAAACAACATGGTTTTAACGTCATTATGTTGACTTAATCGAGGTAAATTGATATCTTATGCAAATTAAGGAGCTTATTGATGCTTAAAGTTGGTGATGTAATTGTATATCCGGCACATGGTGTGGCCGCGATCGAGGCAGTTGAAGAACGTGAAATCTCCGGCACAAAACTGCCGTTCTACATACTCAAGATTATCGATTCACAGATGACTGTAATGGTTCCGGTCTCAAACGTAGAGAACATAGGAATTCGGCCTCTAGTGGATGAAAAAGGCGTAAAAAAGGTAATGTCCATACTTCAGCAAAAGGATGTTCCGGTAGATAACCAGACATGGAATCGCCGTTACAGAGAATATATGGAGAAAATCAAAAGCGGCTCGCTCTTTGAGATTGCAGAAGTATTACGGGATCTCAATATCTTGAAGCGTGGCAAGGAGCTGTCTTTCGGCGAGAAAAAAATGTATGATACAGCCAAGCATCTGATCGCAAACGAGATCTCCATCGCAAAAAAGATTGATAAATCAGAAGTTGAAAAGATGATTGTAAAGGCTACCGGCAAGTAGCTATTATTTTTGAATGGATGATATGCATATGAAATGGGTTGTAAAATTATTAATAATTTTATTAGTCCTTTGGACTGGCTACAATTTAGCTCAGGAAAGCGGTCTGCTCTCAATCATCATCCCTGCCCTCTTTCTCTTTGTCCTGATTGCGATCTTTAACAAGGAAAAAAAAGGCTTCAGCCTTCCCATCTCTAACTACCTTGGAGCAGGCATTGGGATACTCTTGGGTCTTATAATTGCGAGCCTCCTCGGAAAGGCATTTTATACTTTGCCAGACGGAGATTATGTCTCGATGCTCATTACAGCACTTCTTGCCTATCTTGGATATTCCATAGGCATCTCCAAAGGAACCGCATCTCTATTAAGCGAGTTGGGCATGCCATCGGGAAGATCCATTTCAGGAACTGGCAAACAAAAACTCCTGGACACCAGTGTAATCATTGACGGCAGGATATTTGATATCTGTGACACAGGGTTTGTCGAAGGCGCACTCATTGTCCCGGAGTTTATTCTTAATGAGCTTCAGCACATCGCTGATTCAACCGATCACCTTAAAAGGACCAGGGGAAGAAGAGGACTTGATATACTGGATAAACTTCAAAAACATCCCAGTCTTGTTGTAAAAATTATAGAAAAAGATTTTCCAAAAATAAAAGAGGTGGATTCAAAACTGATCGCGCTTGCCAGAGATATGGATGCCATTATCCTCACAAACGATTTTAATTTGAACAAGGTAGCCCAGATTCAGGGCGTTACAGTGCTAAACATCAACCAGCTCGCAAATGCCATGAAGCCAACGGTGCTGCCCGGAGAATCACTTCAGGTGAGGATAACAAAGCAGGGCAAAGAAAAGGGACAAGGCGTAGCATATCTCGATGACGGAACCATGGTGGTGGTTGAGCAGGGGGAAGAACTGTTCAACAAGGATATCGAGGTAGTGGTTACCTCCATACTCCAGACACCCGCAGGTCGCATGATATTTGCGGCTCCAAAGGATGAAAACATTTAGCGCACTCATTGTTGCCGGAGGAAGCGGAACACGCTTTGGCACAAAAAAGCAATTTTTGGAGCTTTCCGGCATACCTATGCTCAAAAGATCTGTTGTCGCATTTGAAGAACATCCTCTAATCAATCGTATAATTGTGGCAGTTCCAGAAGAAGACATCCCCATTACAAAGGACATGTTACTCGGAATACACAAGCTGCATGCAGTGATTGCAGGAGGAAAAACCCGTCAGCAATCGGTCTGGAATGGCCTTCAATATACAAAAGATTCTGACATCACCCTTATTCACGACGGAGCAAGACCGCTTGTAACAAGAGAGCTCATTGACAGAGTGATAGCTGGCATTGACGGTTTTGATGCCTGCATACCGGCTATCCCTATTACTGATACGATCAAACAGGTAAAAGACGGTCTTGTTGTAAAGACTATCCCGCGCCATGACCCTTTTCATGTGCAGACACCGCAGGCATTTATCACTGAAAAAATAATTGCTAGCCACAAAAAAGCAATGAAAGACAAAATATCAGATGCCACAGACGACAGCCTGCTTCTTGAACTGATGGGCGCATCCATCAAAATAGTAGAGGGAGATCCGCTTAATATCAAAATAA
>JAGVNP010000256.1 GCA_020053185.1 Deltaproteobacteria bacterium
TGTATCTTGATCATATTCCCAAATTGTTTAAAAGATGCGGCCATCCCTTTGATGCCGTTCTTTGTTAAAAGGCCAATTGCATTGGCTGTAAAATTCCAGTGCGCTCTCAATGTTTGTATCTTCAATTCCCCGTTTTCTTCTGCCACGAGATACAAAAGAAGTGCTTCAACCTCGCTTATAGCGCCGTTTGGCAAAGTGGTACGGATGAGCACATCACGGGCCATTTCGTTGTCTATAATGATATCCTGATTCACGGTGAATCGAATATCATTGGGAGCAATGAACACATCGTAAAAGCGGGTAAGCTCATCCATGCCAGCCCTAAAACCCTGGCCTTTTCTATTTTGTCCTGCGCCAACAGGATCTTCAACCACAGCAGAAGTTGAAAACAAACCAAGCCATGCCTGCCTGTCATGACGGCCAACTATCTCAGGCGAACTTTGAACAAGTGCGTATATTTTTTTCTGATCCATTATTCCTACCCCCTTCAATTTATGTCTTTTAAGCTTAAAAATGCTTTTGATCATTCCTTTAACGTTCATTTTTTAAGGTCTTATTTTTAAATGTCGTGTTATTAAAAGGAATGTTAAAACACAAATAAGGATATATCTTTTTTTCATGCACTCACCGCGGGTTTCTGTATTTATATCTGCATATAAGGAGGGGAAGGCATTCCTGCCTTACCCTCCTTATATACGTAATTAACCAAGTCCGTATATTACTGCGTTAGCTTCCTGAATCGCCTTATCAATAAGGCCAAGACCAGAAACATCTCCTACAGTGTAGGACTCTGGCACAAAATCTTTACAAGCATCATAAAGTTCGGTTTTCGGTGCGATCTCCCCAGCCAATATCACGGTATTAGCAGTGATTATACATTCTTTGTCGCTGTAATAAGGTTTGAAATGTACACCATCTTTGGTGATCCTTTTTACATCGCACTGAGTATGGAGTGTAACACCATGTTTTCTCAGTCTTGCAATGTGCTCATCGCGTCGTTTTACCCCAATCTCAGGAGCCAGCTCTTCGTATGAATCTATCACAGCAACTTCATGGCCTCTCTCTGCCAAAAACTCTGCTGTTTCAATGGCAGCAAGATCTGCACCAACAATAACCACCTTGTGGCCGACAAGAGGCATCCACACCTTTGTCACGGTCTGCAGAAGTTTTGGTGAAATCACTTTCTGCATAATATCACCTCCAAAGCTGATCCCTGCCTTCATCCACAAAGGAAGTTTTTCTTTGCCGTCAGGAGGCAGTTCTCCATACATCATCTTGTGCATCATTGTGCCGGTGAGCACATGCGCCAGATCGTCGCCTTCAATCTTGGGAGCAACAACCTTTCCTCCGGTTGCATCAATCAGCACATCGGGTTTTTCGCTCCTCACAAACTCTGGGGTAACTTCAACGCCAAGTTTTACCTCAACAGGAAGTTTATGTACCTGAGTCATCAGATAGTTAAGCAGGGTTTCATTGTCAGGATGCACTGTGCATGCAGTGACAAGCGATCCGCCAAGACGATGGTGTTTGTCATAAAGGGTTACCTTGTGTCCACGCTCTGCAGCAATGCGGCTGGCCTCCATTCCTCCAGGGCCTGATCCAACTACCATAATCGTTTTCGGATTTTCGGACTTACCTTCAAGCGGATATATCTCTTCTTTTCCCATTCTAGCGTTCACTGCACAGTGTAGATCCTCAAGCTTCATGAGGGAATCAATGCATGTCAGACAACGCACGCAGTGGCGGATATCATCAAGCCGATCTTCCTGCACCTTTTTGGGAAGCTGTGAATCAACAAGAAGCGGACGGCCCATCACAATTGCATCTGCCCAGTTTTTCTGCAGAATTTCCTCAGCAAACACCGGATCATGAATACAGCCTACCGGCATGACCGGGATATTCACCACTTCTCTGATTGTATGGGCTGCAGGAACATTAAAGCCAAAGTCATAGTTGCTTCCGGCAATAATCTGAGACACAAGCGGATCGATAACGCCGCCTGACACATGGATACAATCAACGCCTGCAGCCTCAAGTATAGGCGCAATTCTCTGGGTATCGGTCATATCGCGGCCATTTGTACCTCCAACGCACTCGTCACCCGAGATACGCACCGTCATGGGGAAGTCTGCCCCGGTTTTTTCTTTTATCTTTTTGATTACCTCGACAGCGAGTTTTACTCTGCCCTCAACTGTATGTCCGTTGTATTCATCATCCTCTCTCTTATTTCTGAGAGGAGAAAGGAAAGAACCAAGCAACATGTAATTGTGAGCCATGTGAAGTTCAACACCATCATAACCAGCTTCACGGGCTCTGCGCGCAGCCTCGCCGTACAGTTCAATCAAGGCAGGAAGCTCTTCAACAGCAAGTTCGCGGCATACCTTACCCGTGCTCTCACTGCGGTTAATTGAAGGTCCGATCGCATCCATATTCTCAAAAAACGGGGCCAGCGACTCAGGTCCTGGATGGCTTATCTGTGGAAAAATCTTGGCACCGGCTGCATGCACTGCATCAGTAAGGACCTTGTGCTGCTCAATCTGAAAATCACTGTGCAAGCCTACAGATAGAGGCTGGTATCTGTGCAGAGCATCAACAGAGTTTACCTCGGTAATAATAAGCCCAACCCCGCCCCTTGCTCTCTCGACCCAATATGCGATCTGTCTCTCGGATGGAGTTTCGTCCGGGTTAGCCCATACAGGCGTCATAGGTGACATTACAATCCTGTTTTTGAGTTCCAGATTACCTATCTTCCATGGAGACATCAATTTTTTTAATTTCGCCATTATCTCAATCTCCTATGTTTTTCTGCTATTCAGCAAAGTCTGTGATTGCTGCAATATTGTTTGTCAGATCAAGAAGCGGTTTACTTGGCTTATACACCTGTAGAGGGATCAGCTTTTTCAGGTTTCCGGAAAGTTTGATCTTTCTCTTGATGTACCCTCTCATACCGACAGACCAATCATTCTTGACAAGAATCTTGTATGCATAATCATCAGGCATTGACATAGTAACATCAGGGGTAGCAATGAAGCCTTTCTGGATGATACCGCCGTTTATGCACATCTCAACCTTACCATCTTTTGTCTCCACAGCAAGATTCACTGTTACATTTGCCATTGCAGAAGGAACCTGAAGATCGCCGGCAGCTTCTGTCATTTCCTTTACCTTAGCAAACCATTCATCGGATAAAAATTTGATCATACGTTCCCCCTTTTATTTTTTACCATGCAATGTTTATTGCTATACCGCCTGCGTATGCATCACCTTCCACGCGATAGCTCTCCTGTTCTTCCCATGTAGGTCCGCTTACACCGTCTTTATACACAGTATAGTCATCGAGCCTCAGGTACTGGAAAGTTCCGACAAGATTGATCTTGCCGTCTTTGACTATATTGATTGGATCATCAATCGTCTTGTTCAAGCCTATAGAAAAGATCTTTTTATCCATATCAAGATAATTTGTCACTCTTCCTGACTGATCAGGTACTGGAGTTGGTTGATAGCAATACCCTACCATAAGGCTTGAGGTCTCACCCAACATATATTCAACCCCTGCCCGATAGTTGATGGTGTCTTTGAAATCCGGACTGCCTTCATAATACACCTTCTGAGATGTACTAAAATCATAATTGCTCCACAACTGCTTGTTTGCTTCCAGAGAGACCAAAGCCTTTCCAATGTCAAACGCAAAACCCAACGAATATTCCTCGGGAGTATAGAAGCACTCAATATCCAGAGCCAGATTAATATCTAGTCCTCCAGGGATTTCTACCGGTAGAGGTAACCCTGTGTACTGGTTTATAATACCCTGAAATCCCTGTGAGGCTGATGTTTCCATGGGTATTTGAAAAAATTCTTCATCTCTCCATGAAAGGCCAACTTTAACCTTTCCGTCCAACGGGGTAATAAGTATACCTGCCAATGGATCTACCCTAAATAGTGATGCCTCATAGGTATTAGAAACATCCTCGCCCTGAGCATTTGCTTCTTGCTGCGGGTATGCAGACCCATTCCCGTAGGTCATTGCCTGTATTCCACCGCCCACATACAGAAGGTTATCTATAAGTTCTGCTCCTGCGCCTACTGCCAGGGTCACTCTGTTAATATCATCGCCGAACCTGATAAAATGCGGCTGGTCAGGGGCATAGCTACTAATAGCATAGCAAACCTCAAAATGTTCTGGAAAAGAAAGTGCAACCCCTACCCGCACAGGTACAGGCGTAGGCACAATCTCATTTATGTCCAGTATTATACCGACAAACGGTGCCGGTACTTCAAGCCCATCATAGCTTGCCTCTGTGGGATCGTTTCTGGTTTCATTCTGTCCTCCAAGCCCTGACAATCCAGGTGTGGTCAAGTCTTGCCCGTCCAAGGTCTCTACATCAATATTGGGGGCAATATGCAGATATTCAATGGTAATGACATTGCCAGTCCCTTGTGCAAGTCCTGCCGGGTTATAGTATGCAGCAGCATAATTATCTGCTACTGCGGTAAAAGCGCCGCCAAGGGCTATTGCCCGCATGCTTATGCCATGAGTATCGCTTATTCCTGATCCAAAAGCCGGAACAGCAAAACAAATCACCAGGAGCATTCCGAGCAAAATAGTATGAAATCTTCGCTTCATGATCCGCCTCCTATCTTCTACCATGAGATGGTCGCTGCAAGACCACCGGTATATACGCCATCGCTCTTCACTGTATAACTCTGCTGATCTTCCCATACAGGACCATCTTCACCGTTTTTATATACAGTAAGATCATCAAGCTTCTGATACTGGAACATCCCCTCGACCTTAACAGGGACTTTCCTCTCTGTGATTGGAAATGAGTAGTTTCCGCCTATGGAAAACATGTCCTTGTCCATATCCAGATAATTGCTTATCTTTCCTGACTGATCTGGCACCGGTGTCGGCTGATGACAAAAACCTAACAGGATATTTGTTTTTTCATTTAATTCATACTCAAGCCCTGCCCTGTAGTTAATGGTGTTGCGAAAGCCAGGATCTTCATAAAACTTAGCATTGACCGAGGTATTCTCAAAACGGCTCCAGAGCTGTTTGGATGCCTCAATTGATACCATGGCCTTCCCAAAATCAAGCGACAGCCCCAGATCATATTCTTCCGGCGTAGAGTAGCCCACAATGGACATGATCCCGTACTGGGCTGCAGGCTGCTGGCCAAGCAGAAGAGCGGCTCCGTATGAATACGAAGGGTCTATTGCAAAAAGCTGTTCATCTTTCCACGAAAAACCAACCTTTACCTTTCCGTCCAGTGGAGTAATAAGTATGCCGGCTAAAGGATCATACATCATTATTGATGGTGATTTCTGCTCCCCATTGACATAATAATTCGTCTGGGGAATAGTAATTCCATTCACATAGGTAGTCCCTGACCCGACCCACATGCCATTAACTCCGCCACCCACATAAAGCAACCCGGGCAACACCTCAGCACCTGCACTTACCACCAGGGTTGCACGATCGACTTGATCGCCATAGCGTATAAGCTGTGGCAGGTCAGGAGGAATATCATTGATCCTGACCTGAACATTGAACTCTTCTGGAAGCGAAGCTGCTACACCAAGCTGCACATTTACAGGCAGATTAACAATGTCATTGAGATCTAACACAAGTCCCAGTATAGGAAATGGAATGTCCAACCCTTTGCCGTAATGACATTCATCAGGGTCATGTGCCACATTGCCCTGGTTGTCATAGAAGTCTAATTCCTGGCCATCTAAAGTCTTTATGTCGATCTTAGGGTGTGTGTACATGTATTCAAGGGTCACATGATGACCTGCGCTCTGGGCAAGCCCTGCTGGGTTATAGTATGCAGCAGCATAATTATCCGCTACAGCGGTAAATGCTCCGCCTAAAGCCATTGCCCTCATGCCAATGCCATAGGTATCAGCAAGCCCGGCAGCAGAGACACTTGAACTGAAAACGAGAGCTGATATTCCAAGTATGAAAAATATCTTCCTCATAATCTTCTCCTCTCTCAGGTGCTATTGAAAATCTCGTGGCCCTGGAGAATTTGATGGGAGCCTTTACGCGATCACCAATAGCTTCGGTTTTTCGTTACTTAAGCTTTTTGCGAATATCTTTTGCGATATCGCGATAATATGGCTCTTCGTAGCTTTCCAGTTCTACAAGTAGCTTTTCCACCCTGTCTTTAAATTCTACGTATTCCTTACCCTTTAACTGGCTGATGAATTGTGCAGAATAGGCTACTCTGTTCTTTGCATCGTTTATGTGAGCTGAATTTGCTTCATATTCCTTAAAATACTTCAAGGCCTTGTCCATCTTCTTCATTGGCCATGGAAGCTGAGAATAGAACATAGCCATTCCAAAGGTAGGGCCCCAGTCGTCATATGATTTTCCATATTTATATGCATTTTCAATACATCGGGTTGTCTTTCCCAGAATGCCTTCTTTTATTGCAGTCACCACGCTCACGCCATCTGCATAAAGCCCGATGCTCATTGCTTCCCAATGATATCCTTCCACGCCCTGCGGATTAATCTTCTGAGCTTTTTCTGCATATATCATTCCTGTTTTACCAATCTGTGTACACTGTTTTTGCCACCCTGGGGCATGCGCGACTTTTATCGAAACGCCATAATAATCTGATGCCATTGTCACCTTCCAGTTTGCCTCATAGCTGTCAGGGGCTTCCTGCGCTGCTGCAATGTACAGATCAACGGCCTTCTTATATTCGCCCTTTGCAAATGCTGCGTCTCCTTTTACCAAGGCATCTGATGCATACACATTTATAGACACAGCAAAGGCAAAAATAGCGATCAGGATTACTGCTATATTTTTTCCGTACTTCATATATTTTCCCTCTCTCTTACTTTCTTACTGTTTATTTAAGGTTTGCCGCATGCTGACCAGCGCGCCGGCCCGCAAACACGCAGTCCGCAATGGAAGTCCCGCTGCAAAAATAGCCATTGGAACAAATCCCGATAGCGGTTCGTCCTGCAGCATACAGTCCATTGATCGATGATCCGTCTGCTCGTTTGACCTGTCCGGTTTCCTCATTTACAACAAGACCTCCGAGCGTCATGCTTGCGGTTGGAATTCCAAATTTGGTCAGGGTTGCGGAGAACCCTTGAAGAGAACAGTCTATAGCATAGAATGGCGGAGTATCCTGAGGTACAAAGCGTTTTTCAAATTTGCCCAATGGATCGGGCTGGCCTTTACGCGCAATGTCATTATACTTGGACATAGTGTCCTCCAGGCCCTTTGGCGATACGCCGATCTTGGCTGCCAGTTCGTCTAAAGATGAAGCCTTCTTCCGGCTGATAAGCAACATTGGTCCCGTCGTAATTTTCTGGAAAAAGGCCAATTGGTCACTGAGATGGCTTACCGCTTCCTTGTAGGTTTTGTCGTCAAAAACAAGGAATGCATCGCCATTATTGCTCACAATATAGTCACCCTGTTTTGCGCCGTACAAATCCTCGCTGCATATACGCTGGCCCTGCCTATTGACCAACACACCCTGCATCAGCGCCTCTGGTGGTACATAGAAACGCCAGGCAGACATCTTGTCCATTTTTGCTGTGGTCCCGCCGGCACTCTCTCCCAAACGTATACCTGTTCCGTCGTCAGCGTAGGTACCAAGCGGCAGACACCGCAAGAAAATAGGATTATGTTTTTTCACCATCTCCTTGTTAAACATGAACCCGCCAGCTGCCAGAATAACGCCTTTTCGCGCCATTGCGCGATAAGGCTTGGAACTGCTATTGAAGATAGCTTTGCAAATTATATCTATTACCTTGCCCAAAGGCGGCATATAGGTATTAGCCTTGGAATTTATCAGGGACAGAAGCGAGTGAACTTTCGCCGATATCGATTCCGGAGCGATAGAACGGCCTTCAACTCCTATCACCCTTCCATCGTCTGCAATGACTAGTTTCTCCACTCGTGTCTGGCAGCGCACCTTAATACCATGACTGTGCACCGACTTCTCCAACGCGTGGAACAGCGTGAGGCCAGAGATGCCCGGGCCCTTGGCACGGTGACCGCGTGGTGCAGACTTGGCAACTGCTTTATTTAGATTGTTATTCTCGCTTCCGGAAAAGTAAAGGTAGTAATCATCCGTGGGATAGGATGTCTTGAAAGGGCACATCGAGCCCTCGAATGGGACTCCCTGCTCCTCCAGCCAGCGGATCATATCAACAGACCCGTTGCAGAAACGGCGGAGCGTTTCATCCTTCACAATATCTCCTATCTCCTTCTTTAAATATTTATACATCTCCTCTGGCGTATCTTCATATCCGGCTGCCTTCTGGTACTTGGTGCCACCTCCAGCGTAAACGACAGCACCACTAGCGGACGTAGATCCACCACCATTAAAGCATTCCAACACAAGAACCGAAGCTCCCTGCTGTTTTGCCTCCAGCGCTGCGCTCGCACCTGCACCACCGAATCCAACAACGATAACATCTGCTTCAGCGTCCCAATGACTGTTTCCTTGTTTTGAAGTCATCTATTTCTCCTTTATGTTAACAAGCTTTTTTTATTGCAGCACCCTGTCTCTATAAGACATCTGCAATGCAGGTTTCGTCATAATAATTGTCCTCGTTCTTATCGTGATTTGGGTACCAGACCTGGGCAAAGAACGGGCTCACCTTTGCAATGGCATCAAAATTCCATGCAGGTGGCTGACATGCATCACACCAATGTCCGCCTTTCAATACAAGGAATGGGCTTGCATCAAACTCATGACCAAAGGCACATTTCCATTTGAGTTTGGTGTACATGTCACCATTCCATTCTGAGGAAATCAGCTCTCCGCCCCTGAATTTTGCAGCACCTTTGAGATCGCTCACTTCAAGCTTTGCCTTGGTCTCATCATAGCCATGATCAAGGCGAATAGACTTGGGCTTAAAATTCGGCATATCCTTGTCCCAACCTGGAATGGCTGCCCACTTTTCCTTTGAACCAAAAAATGCCGTTATACGATCCTGCATGTTGTTCTTGATCCAGTAAAGCGGACCGTGCTTGCTGAAGCGGCACATGGTGTAGAACAATCCCCATTTAATGAGCGTTTTGGGAATCAGCTTTCCTATGATGGGATTTGCCGGCAACTTTACATAAAATGGCGATTCATCCCAGACCATCTTGAAGTAGTCATCAATGGTGTCCCTCTGAAAATGCAGATAGTCATTCAGGACATTACTGTCTTCCCAGTACACACAATGGAAATTTCTCCGTGCAAACCAGTTGCGCTCGAAAAGATCTTTGTAATCTCCAAGCCCGAGCATTTTGAACATGCGTGACATGAATTCCAGATATGAGGTGCGGCAGGATGGTCCGCCACCGATGTCGTAAATGTTTCGCCAGAATTTTTCAGGCACATTATCCTCGCAGAGCTGGGCAAACAGATAGCCTGCATCACGCGATGTTACAAACTCAATCATGGTTTCAATTGGCTGATGGAACATGATCGGCGCCATTAAGCTTAAGGTATTAGGAATTGTAATAAATGTTTGCCTGAGCCATACCCAGTTTTTGATCCCTGACTCGACCACATAACGCTCAGCACGAACTTTTGCGATTGCATAGTTGTCGCCGATAGCAGGTTTTAAAGGATCACCGACCCTGGCCATGTGAATGGAATCAAGTCTGTCACCTATTTCTGCAACAGAGCCTATGCCCGCAAATTTTATGTTGTCGCCGTTATTTGGCTGAGCCTTTATTGCTTTGACGATATTTACATTCCCCCAATAATTCGTTTTCATGGTGTCATAGGGAACATGATCAGCATATGCTGGAATAAGTGCAACAGCGTTGAGTACGTAATCAGCACCAGTCACACCTTTTAAGACATCCTCGTAATTTCTGATATCACCCCAGATGATCTGAATCCCGGGCTGTCCATCATACTTTTTGAAATTTTTCTTGTTCTTTTTGGACGGCCTCAGCAAGAGCTTAAGATCAAATCTGTCCTTTCGCCGTAAAAGCTCCTTAAATGTCTCCCCCCCCATTGATCCGGATGCGCCAAGCAGAAAAACTGTCTTTTTTGCCATTTAAATCCTCCAACTTTTTTTGATATTATTTCAGCAGGTTTTTTGATGAAGACTCTCTATGAATTCAGGTTTATCAAGATAGCGTCGCGTTCTTATCATACCCGCCTCTTACCCTTAGTTATTTAAAAAAACCTTCGGTTATTTATCTGACCTCTGGTCAGAAAATCTTTACAGAAGAATTTGGGGGTTGTCAATATCCTTTTTTAATCTGCGCCAAACAGCCCAATAATGCTGCATCCATGCTGTTTTTCAGTAGGTATAGAACTCTAAGGCTAATCAAATATCTACTTTTTCAAGATCAATGCCCTTATGTCATCTGTATATTCGATAAGAGGCTTTTTTAATACTGACATCTCTGCATATTGATGCAGTGCATCCAACGAAGCAAGGATAAATACTGCCATAAATGCAGGATCAAATGACAAATTCTCTTCTTTATGTGCTCGCGTAAGGATTCCTTCAAGGATATGCAGAAGCTTGACCCTGATCTCCTTATATTGCTTAACCATTTCCTTGGGTACATCACTTTGCTCTGAGTGGAATATGTCCCACATCATGTTTAAAAACTCCCCATGGTTTTCAATACCATAGGAGAGATGGGTTCGTATGAACATATCAAGCTGTTTGTCCCACGTGGTCTCGCTAAAAAGCATCTCTTCAAACTGACGAATATTGATATCAAAAACCCGAACAAGCAGATCACCCAGCAGGTACCTCTTGCTTGGAAAAACAAGATACAATGCCGCCTTGCTGAGCTCTGATTTTTCAGCGATCTTATTCATGGTAGCCTCGGCATATGAATTATTTTTCAGGACCTCAAGGGCTGCATTTAAGATTGATTGTTTATGAAATTCTTTTTCCCTCTCTTTTCTGCTCAGACCTTCAGGGAGATCATTAAATATCATACTTATATTATTAAACGATTCAAGCATCCGTCCTAATACCATGTTGTTGTCCTTTCCTCTCGCTAGTATCCAATCTCTTTTCCTTTTCAATTCCTATAAGAGCTTATACACCGATGTTTCATCATAACAATTTGATTCATTGCAATCATGATTGGCATACCATACCTGCGCAAAGAACGGGTTTTTCTTCGCGATCGCATCATAGTTCCATGGCGGGCCATCGCAGTCAGGACACCATTGCCCTGCCTTTAGCACAAGATATGGGCTTGCATCAAATTCATGACCAAA
>JAGVNP010000144.1 GCA_020053185.1 Deltaproteobacteria bacterium
AAAGGCTATCTGGCAAGCATCGAAGAAAAAGAAGGAGATCTCCATCGCGCAGCGCGGATCGTGTGCGAGGGTGTTACCGAATATGCCTCAAGGCTTTCCAAAAAGGCCAAAGAAATGGCTTTAAAAGAAGCAGATAAATCAAGAGCAAAAGAACTGGAAGATATTTCCCGCATCTGCGCTAAAATTCCATACAATCCTGCCGAGACATTTCATGAGGCGCTTCAAAGCCTGTGGATCACGCATATGGCAGTAAATCTTGAAGGTCTTAATTCTGCAATCTCATTCGGACGCATAGATCAGTATCTTTATCCCTATTATAAGAACGATATTGAAAAAGGAATCCTTACTCAAGAAAAGGCAAAAGAATTGCTGTTGTGTTTCTCTGCAAAGACAGTTGAGCATGTTTTCCTGCTCTCAGAGAGGATCAGTCAGTATCATGGCGGATACCTTGTTGTGCAGGCTGCGATTGTTGGCGGAATGGACAAAAACGGAAATGATGCGACCAATGACCTTACCTATCTCTTCCTGGATGTCATGGAAGAATCAGGTCTGCGTGATCCTAACTATCAGGCGCGCATCCATAAAAAATCTCCGCAAGAATACCTGGAGCGTGTGGTTGATGTTGCACGAAAAGGTGGTGGAGTACCTGCTCTCTTTGGCGATGAGGCATCTGTTTCTGCACTTACTTGTCACGGCTACCCACTGGAAGAAGCCCGTAATTATGCACCTGTGGGCTGCGTTGAGCTCGCTTTGCCGGGAAAGAGTTTCTTCTCCACTGATGCCGGACTGTTCAACCTTCCTCTATGCCTTGAGCTTGCACTTTATCAGGGCAAAAGACCCAAGGACATGCTGCGCGTCAGCGTAAAAACTCCTGATTCGGCTACATTTACCTCGATCGATCAGGTGATTGATGCGTTCGACCTTCAGGTCAATCATATGACAACCCGCATGATCAAGGATCTGCAGGTTATGGAAACAGGAAATTGCATGTATCATCCCACTCCTCTTTCTTCCATGCTGGTGGATGGATGTCTGGAATCAGGAAAGGATGTGACTGCAGGCGGCGCTATGTATAACTCGAGCGGCATCCAGGGTGTCGGGGTTGCTGACGTTGCTGATGCACTTGCTGGCCTTGATGAAGTTGTGTTCAAGAAAAAACACTACACTATGTCGCAGGTGATTGAGGCCATGAAAACAGACTTTGCATCAGACCCGAAAATGCAGGCAGAGCTTTTGAAAGCACCCAAATTCGGAAATGACAATGCTTTAGCAGACAAGTATGCTGATCAGGTCGCACGCATATTCCATTCAGCCCTTTCAAAACATCAGAATACAAGGGGCGGCCCGTATGTTTCAGGTTTTTATTCTGTTACCTGCCATGTGGCATTTGGCAGATATGTGGGTGCGCTGCCCAGCGGCAGAGTAGCCGGTGAATCGTTTGCTTCAAGTTTAGGTGCTGTGAACGGAAGAGACCGCACAGGGCCAACAGCGCTGCTCAACTCGGTTGCTCATGTTGATTCAAACCTCTCGCCCAACGGCTATGCGCTTAATCTGCGGTTTGACTCCAATACATTGGCTGGCAAAAAAGGAATTGATACAATGAGCGCTCTTGTAAAAGGATTTTTTGATTCTGGTGGTATGGAGATGCAGCTCAATGTTCTCGATCCGGGAATACTTGAAGATGCAAGATCTCACCCAGGCAAATACCCTGGGCTCGTGGTGCGGGTTGCCGGCTACTGTGCATACTTTGATGATCTGCATGACAGCGCAAAGCAGGAGATAATCAGCAGGACAAGGTTGCAAATCTAGCTTGGTTTAATTAGTTCTATTTGTTCCATTGGTTCGATTGGTCAAGGATTACAACTAATCAAACTAATTCAACCAGTCAAACTAATCGAACGGGAAAATTTTCTCGTCACTATTTACTTTATTTCTTTATGATACTCCTGCAGTGATTTTACTGCAAAAGCCTCTTTCTGCCGTGCTGCAATGCCTTTAGCTGCAGCAACTGCTGCTGCCAGGGTTGTAATGTAGGGAATCTTGTATTTGATCGCAGCCTTTCTGATATAAGAGTCGTCGTATTTGCTCAACTTACCGCTCGGGGTGTTGATCACAAGATTGATTTCCTTATTCATGATCCCATCTACAATATTGGGCCTGCCCTCATGCATTTTTAAGATATGCTCGGTCTTGATGCCATGTGCAGCTAAAAATTTACCTGTTCCCTCTGTTGCCTTTATGGCAAAGCCGAGATCTGTAAAGAGCTTAGCAACCTCGAGTGAACTTGGTCTGTCCTGTTCGGATACAGTTATAAGCACAGTTCCCTCTGAAGGAAGTTGCTGGTTTGCTGCTTCCTGTGCCTTGTAATAAGCCATGCCAAAAGACTCTGCCATACCGAGCACTTCACCGGTAGAGCGCATCTCAGGCCCCAAAATAGGATCAACCTCCTGAAACATGTTGAATGGGAACACCGCCTCTTTCACGCCAAAGTGGTTGAATGTCTTCTGTTTAAGACCAAAATCTTTGAGCTTTTTGCCAAGCATGATCTGTGTTGCGATCCTTGCCATTGGGATATTGCAGACTTTTGACACTAGAGGAACAGTCCGTGATGCCCTGGGGTTTGCCTCAAGCACATATACTGTACCATCTGCAATGGCATACTGCATGTTCATGAGGCCAACCACGCCAAGCTCTATTGCGATCTTCTTCGTGTATTCGTGTATGGTCTTGATATGTTTTTTTGCGATACTGATCGTTGGGATCACACATGCAGAATCACCGGAGTGCACGCCTGCAAGCTCAATATGCTCCATGATCGCTGGCACAAACGCATCTTTGCCATCAGAAATCGCATCAGCCTCGACTTCGATCGCGTTTTCCAAAAACTTGTCGATCAGGATAGGCCGTTCAGGTGTCACATCCACTGCTGCAGCAACATAGCTCTTCAGCATATCCTCGTCATGCACCACTTCCATGCCACGGCCGCCAAGCACATATGAAGGCCGTACCATCAGAGGATATCCTATTTTTTTTGCGATTTTGAGCGCTTCATTCAGATTAGATGCCATGCCTGCTTCTGGCATGGG
Source organism: Deltaproteobacteria bacterium (assembly GCA_020053185.1). Taxonomy (GTDB): domain Bacteria; phylum Desulfobacterota; class Desulfomonilia; order UBA1062; family UBA1062; genus JAGVNP01. The sequence goes on from JAGVNP010000144.1 coordinate 3,087, forward strand.
GATGCCGAGTTTCTTCATCATCTTGCGGAAATAATCGCGGTCTTCTGCCATATCAATAGCATCTGGCGATGTTCCGAGGATCTTGACCCCTTGCTGGCTAAGCTCCCTCGCAATATTGAGAGGTGTCTGACCGCCAAACTGCACGATCACGCCTTCTGGTTTTTCTTTTTCATAAATGCTCAACACATCTTCTACTGTAAGGGGCTCAAAATAGAGCTTATCAGATGTGTCATAGTCGGTAGAAACTGTCTCAGGGTTGCAGTTCACCATAATGGACTCAAACCCTGCGTCACGGATTGAAAACGCTGCATGCACGCAGCAGTAGTCAAACTCAATGCCCTGGCCTATGCGGTTTGGACCGCCGCCTAAGACCATGACCTTTTTCTTATTTGTTACGCTGGCTTTGTCAGGGGCATTGTATGTGGAATAATAGTAGGCAGCATTTTCCACACCGCTGACCGGAACCGGCTCCCATGCCTCGACTACCCCAAGAGCAATCCTCTGTTTTCTGATCAGTGCTTCAGCACAACCAAGAATCTTTGCAAGATACTTGTCAGCAAATCCATCCTTCTTTGCCTTTATCAGCAGATTGTCCGGAAGTTTCTTGCCCTTATATTTCAGGATCTCTTCCTCGAGATCCACAAGTTCCTTCATCTGCGCTATGAACCAGGTTTTCAGAAATGTTTTCTGGGAAAGTGCATCAATGTTTGCACCTTTGCGAAGCGCTTCATACATAATGAACTGGCGCTCGCTTGACGGCTCTGCAAGAAGCTCCATAAGTTCGTCGAGAGATTTTGTGTTAAAATCTTTTGCAAAGCCAAGTCCATACCTTCCAATTTCCAATGAGCGTATGGATTTTTGAAAAGCCTCTTTATATGTCTTTCCAATGCTCATGACCTCGCCCACTGCGCGCATCTGTGTACCAAGTTTATCAATAGAACCTCTGAATTTTTCAAAAGCCCATCTTGCAAACTTTATCACCACATAGTCGCCTGATGGCGTGTATTTATCGAGCGTACCCTCTCTCCAGTAAGGGAGATCGCACAGATTCATGCCTGCTGCGAGCTTTGATGAAACAAGAGCAATGGGAAACCCTGTTGCCTTTGAAGCAAGCGCTGAAGATCGAGAAGTTCTTGGATTGATTTCGATAACAACCACTCGATCGGTCTTTGGATCATGCGCAAATTGCACGTTTGTACCGCCGATCACCTGGATGGCTTTCACAATATCATACGAATATTTTTGCAGCCTTTTCTGGAGTTCAGGAGATATGGTGAGCATTGGCGCAGAACAGAAAGAATCGCCTGTATGCACGCCCATTGCATCGATATTTTCGATAAAGCAGACAGTGATCATGTTGTTCTTTGAATCACGCACAACCTCGAGCTCAAGCTCTTCCCAGCCGAGCACTGATTCTTCCACAAGGATCTGTCCCACCAGACTTGCAGAAAGTCCACGGCTCGCAACAGTCTGAAGTTCTTCAATATTGTACACAAGACCGCCGCCTGTACCGCCCATCGTATATGCAGGCCGGATCACCACCGGATAGCCAAGTTCGACAGCAATCGCCTCAGCCTCTTCTACACTGAATGCGGGCTTGCTTTTTGGCATATCAATGCCCAGGCGGTTCATGGTCTCTTTGAATGCTATCCTGTCTTCGCCGCGCTCGATTGCATCGATGTCGACGCCGATTATCTTAACTCCGTATTTTGCGAGTGTTCCGCTTTTTGCTAATTCTGAAGTGAGGTTAAGCCCGGACTGACCGCCGAGGTTGGGAAGTATTGCATCTGGCCGCTCTTTTTCAATGATCTGGGATACAGTCTTGAGATTTAGAGGCTCAATGTATGTGACATCTGCCGTGCCAGGGTCAGTCATGATGGTGGCTGGATTGGAATTCACAAGTATCACCTTGTAGCCGAGGCTTTTAAGGGCTTTGCATGCCTGGGTTCCTGAATAATCAAACTCGCATGCCTGACCGATTATTATAGGCCCTGAACCGATAATCATTACACTTTTTATGTCATTGTGTCGTGGCATAAAAATATTGTCCTCTCAATCGTATTTTTGTGGCCTTCGGTGTTTGAATTATTGAATTTTAGAGAAAGCCCTAACGCTTATATGAGAGAGAACAAAACCTGTCAAGCCAAAGAACGAAACTGTGCTGAAAAGTAAACGGCAAAATGATTAAATGGTTGCCGAACCTCAACCCTCGTTCCTACTCGTCACTTGTTACTCGTTACTCAAGATAGCCCATAACCTGTATTTTGGAAAAAAAGCTTTCCATATGCCTTCTCCTTATTATAATAAATATATATGAGCGCAAAAGCAGACCTCCATATTCATACAAAAGCATCTGATGGCGAATACTCGCCTGAAGAGGTTGTCTCGCTGGCAAAAACTGCCAAACTCAAGGTCATTGCCATCACTGATCATGATACTACAGCGGGTGTTAATGAAGCCATACATGCCGGGAAACAGCATGATATACTCGTGATCCCAGGGGTTGAGATCAGCGCTATGTTTGAGCAGGGTACCCTTCACATACTCGGCTATTTCAAAGATATGCCGGACGGGTTTGAACAAGATCTGAAAGGGCTTCAAACTGCGCGGGACGAGAGAAATCCGAAGATTGTCAGCAAGCTAAATGAGATGGGCTTTAATATTACCATGAAAGAAGTTGAAGATGTTGCAGGCCAGGGACAGGTAGGAAGGCCACATATCGCAAAGGTGCTTGTGC
>JAGVNP010000217.1 GCA_020053185.1 Deltaproteobacteria bacterium
AACGCCCGCCTGAGTTCTGAGATAATTTTCTTGTTTATCAATTTCAGGTAGGTATCTGATGGATGTTCGGTATTTAGCGCTTCTGCAGCAATATAAGCGCTTGCCACTGCATTGTAGATGCCCTCGCCTGTGATCGGATCAACAAGATGCGCAGCATCGCCTGTAAACAAGATCCTCCTGTCAGTAAATCTTGTCTCCATGAAATACATGGGCAGAACCATACCTTTTGGCTTGATCCACGGGATGCGGTATTGATCGAGAAACGCTTTATAGTATGTCATTATATGTGCTGCATTTCTCCGATGCACGCCCAAGCCAACAGATGCATGATCTCCTTTTGGAAATATCCACGTGTATCCGGTGGGCATAGAGCCAAAATTAAAGATGATCTCTCTGCTGTCTTTTGTCCACGCTGTACTTGCCTCAAGACAGTATGCATGGAACGGCTTTTGAGAAAAAGAAAGAGACCGCACCTTACTCATTGCACCGTCTGCTGCAATAAGATGTCTGGATTTGAATACCTCTTGACCTGCATAGACCTCTACGAATTTCTCATCCTGCCAGATACCAGTGATTTTTTTGCCTTCTATTAATTTTGCACCTTTCTTAATGGCAGTTTCCAGCAGAAATAAATCAAACTCTTTCCGGTCCACCATGTACACGCAGGGATCTTCGGTCTGAACGCTCACGTGCAGGTCGGTGTTTGCATATTGAATAGTGCCTTTATCTGCTTTTAATTTTACTACAGTATCGAACCCATCAGGAAGCAGCGCTAGCGCCTTGCTGGTCACGCCGCCTGCGCAAAGCTTGTCCCTTGGAAATTTCGCCTTGTCAATGATCAGAACATTTCTGCCTGATTCTGCAAGAAGACGTCCGGCAGTTGAACCTGCAGGGCCTGCACCTGCTATAATCACATCATAGACCATCCTGCACCCCTGTGAGCGAATTGGGATTTGCGCGTTCGATCTTCACCTTCACTGTCTTTCCAATAAGATCCTGGGGGCCCTTGAAATTCACGATCACACTATGCGTTGTTCTGCCGAATACCGCATCTTTGGATCGCTTGCTGATACCATCCACCATGACATCAAAGATTTTCCCGACGCGCATACGGTTGTTCTCGATCGTGATCTGTCGCTGCCTGGTCTGCAGAATCGCAAGTCTGCGCTCCTTTTCCTGTTTTGTTACATCATCAGGAATCAGTGCTGCTCTGGTGCCTGGCCGCGGCGAATACTTGAATGAAAAGAGCACATCAAATCGCACCTGCTCAATCAGATGCATGGTATCCATAAAATCAGATTCTGTTTCAGTTGGAAATCCAACCATCACGTCAGCACTGAATGCCATGTCAGGTTGCGCTTTGCGCAGCTTCTCTATGAGCCTGAGGTAATCTGCTTGCGTATATCCTCTGTTCATGGCCTCAAGCACCCTGTCTGACCCGGCCTGAAACGGAAGATGGAGATTATTGCAGAGCTTTTCAAGGTTTGCAAAACAACCAATAAGCTCATCGCTCATATCCTTTGGATGGGATGTGGTGAAGCGGATGCGCTCCACACCTTCAACATCATTGATACGTTTGAGCAGATCTGCAAATGTGATTCCTCCTGAATATGAGTTCACGTTCTGGCCCAGGAGAAAGATCTCTTTTGCACCCATATCGGCAAGAGTTTTTGCTTCATTCAGCACATCTTTGTAATTCCGGCTTATTTCTTTGCCACGCACATAAGGCACAATGCAGTATGAGCAGTAATTATTGCAGCCCTGCATGATATTTATGTATGCCCTGTGAGCAGGATCTAAAAACCTCTTTGCAGGGATCACATCCATCAGCGGTATGCATTCTTCAAACCTTGTTTCTGCAACAGGCGCTCTTGATGCCAGGATCTTCTGTATCATTTCAGGAAGCTTGTGGAGTTGATGCGTGCCGAGCACGATGTCCACAAAGGGGAGCTTTTCAATAATGTCCTTGCCCTCCTGTTGCGCCACACAGCCGGTAACGCCAAGGATCAGGTTCGGCTTCCTCTCTTTGTAGTATTTCAATCTTCCAAGATTGCTCAAGACTTTTTCATAGGGTTTCTGCCGCACCGAGCAGGTATTCAGAAAAATAATGTCTGCCTGATCAAGATCCTCGGTCGGATGCCATCCAGCTTCATAAAGCATGGAGTACATCTTCTGCGTGTCCAGATCATTCATCTGGCAGCCGTAGGTAAAAATCTTTACAAACCCCTTCATAGTTCACCTTTCATACATTTCACACGCTACACAGTCAATTCCCTATAAATGGATAAGAAAAAGCCGGGATCAAGCTCCCCCGGCTCTGTTTCATGAATAAATTACGGGTAAAATCTATTTGGCTTGAAGAGACTCCTCTACGATCTTTATCCCTGAGCTGGTTCCTATCCTGGTTGCTCCTGCTTCGATCATGGCCATGCAGGTCTTGTAGTCTCTGATACCTCCAGATGCCTTTACCCCTGTTTTGTCGCCCACGGTTTTACGCATAAGCGCCACGTCTTCTATGGTTGCACCACCAGTGCTGAAGCCAGTGGAGGTCTTGACAAAATCAGCACCTGCATCAAGAGCAATCGTGCATGCCTTTATCTTTTCCTCATCAGTCAGCAGACAGGTCTCGATAATGACCTTTACAGAAGCCTTGCCTGCAGCAGATTTAACTGCCTTGATATCTTCTTCGACTACCATGTAGTCCTGCGATTTAAGTGCGCCGATATTTATCACCATGTCTATTTCTTCTGCACCGGCTTTTACAGCAGTTTCTGTCTCGAACGCCTTGACCTCTTTTGATGTGGCACCGAGAGGAAAGCCTGTTACCACGCAGGTCTTTACTTTAGAACCTTTAAGCTGCCCTGCAACAAGAGAAGCGTAATATGGATTTACACAAACAGAAGCAAATTCATATTTCTTTGCTTCTGTACAGATCTGAATTATCTGAGAGCTGGTTGCTTCTGGCTTCAATAAGGTATGATCAATATAATCCTGAATTCTCATAACAACATTTCCCTTCTATATGGTTTTTAAAAATGCATCAATCTCGTGTCTGTACGGCATTGCAGGCGCTGTGCCGATCTTGGTAACAGAAAGCGCACCTACTGCATTTGCAAACTCTGCTGCATCAAAGATATTCATGCCTTCAGCCAAGGCAGTTGCAAGGCCGCCATTATAAGCATCGCCTGCACCTGTGGTGTCCACAACATTTACATTTAAGCGCTCAATCAGCTTTTCCCTGCCGCCTGAAACCACAAGAGCACCTTTACTGCCAAGGGTTATAATAACGCTTCCAACACCTTTTTTCATAAGAGCGTGGGCTGCTTTCTTTGCATCCTCTATTGTCTTTATCTGCACGCCGGAAAGAATGGATGCCTCTACCTCGTTAGGCGTCAGGATATCGACTTTTTTCAGGATCTCTTCAGGAACCTCGTGGGCAGGAGCAGGATTCAAGATGATCTTCACACCCTTGCTGTGCGCAATATCCACTGACAGCTTAATTGCTTCCATGTTTGTCTCCAGTTGGGTCAAAAATACAGATGAACCTTCAATTGCAGCTCTGGCTTTTTCTATTTCCGCATCAGTGATATTGTCGCATGCGCCCAATGTGACTACGATCTTGTTGTCGCTGGTATTTTCATCCACCATGATAAGCGCTGTTCCGGTAGCAAGGCTATCATCCTGGAATACAAGCGATGTTGACATGCCCTCGTCTCTGAAACTTTTCAATGCAACATCTTCACCAAAAAAATCCTTGCCAATTTTTGTGATCATAGAGACTTCTGCACCCAGGCGCTGGGCTGCAACACCCTGATTCGATCCTTTTCCTCCTGGACCGATCTTGAACACGCTTCCCTTGACTGTTTCTCCTGTCACAGGAAGATGATGAGCCCGCGCCATGAGATCAACGATAAAACTTCCCATTACAGCAATCTTCGGTTTTGCCATATGTGCATCCTTTCTCTGGTTGTTTCTTACCATTCCTTTTGCTTGAGGAGCAGATTCTTCGGCTTGAATGGCTGCAAAATGTTCAGGACTTTCTGCACCCTGGAACCAAGACGCACAGCCTTAAATACCTGCGGCGGGATGTGTTCGCGATAAGAATATTTTCCGAGACTGGCGATATGCTCCTCGGCCTTTCGCATCGCCTCTGGAATATTCTCGATCTTGTCCTCTGCTGAAAAGTTTAATGCAGCACTATCTCTGCCAAAAAAGACAGAGCGATCATCGCTCTTGTAAATAACCACAGGCATTCCTGCGGCAAATGCCACTGCTGTTTCCACAACACCGCCCTCGTCAGGAACCCTGCCGTTCATATTGAAGACAAAAGAATGACATTTATCCACGATCTGATAGATGTCGAGAGCAAAGACTATTTTGTTTGCTATCCTGCTAAACGGCCTGAAAATGGATGCGCTTGTTATCGGATTATCCACAGCATTCATCACGAATGCCTCAACCCCGTCACGGTGCGGAAGGTATGTGGTGTATCCGCTGTTCTCCAGAGCAGATGCAATTCCTGACATAACACCCATCTCCTCTGGACAGAAAAGCGGGCCTGAGCAATAAGCCTTGCTTTTGCCTGCATCGGGCTTTGCTGACGAATGCCCGGCTGGCGGGAGATCTTTGCACAGAGTGGCAAGCTGCTCAATGCGCTTCGGATAATCTTCTTCATTTTCTTGTGAGAGCGGCTTGCTCTCAAGAACTTTCCAGATTTGTCTGCCAAGATCCACTACTGCCCTGACAGTTGGCGGGACATTATTCAGATATGGATTTGACCCTGCTTTTGCCACGCATTTTTTCGCTTTTGCCAACTCCTTCGGAATATCCCTGAATTTAGAAACAGTAGAGAATGAGCAGGAAAGTCCGATAATCATGCCATTGTCATAACCATGAAAAGTGCTTCGATTGTCGTTCTTATAGATCACAACAGGTTTTCCAACAGCATAGGCTAATGCCGCCTTGAACACGCTGCCTTCTTCAGGAACCCGTCCGTTCATATTGAAAACCAGGCAATCGCATCGCTCAATAATCTGATATACATCGAGCGCAAAAATCGCTCTTTGAACAGCTTCTTCTGTCTTTTTATCAAAGCTATAATGCTTCTTCGCCTTCAGATAGTATGCCTCGATACCGTCTCTTTGAGGTAAAAACGTCTGATAGTTATTTTTTTCAAGAAGCATGGCAAAGTCTGCCATGCTCTCTATCTCTTCCGGGTTGTAGAATGGCCCGGAGCAATACACCATGCCTTCAATCATTTTTCCTCCGGCCTAAAGATACTTCTTCCCGAGCGTGGGAATAAACAGAGGCTGGCTGACTTTTTCCTGAGTTCCGCAGCGAATTCTGAGCGCATGATCCATGTAATTTACATATCCTTTTTCGTCACCGAGCTTGTAGTTGGGGATCACGTAAAATTCCAGATTGAGATAGTATTTGCCGCGCTTTAATTTGCTTACATCCCAGCTCTGCCAGATGCAGCCGTACGTGCCAGGATAGGTCTCAGGCGGGTTTTTAAAATCCGCATCATCAATAACATTTATCTTGACCGATACATCTTTTTTGAATTCCGGCGGCAGTATGGTTCTTGTCATGTGAGTTCCGATCGGGCCTGTGATGAGTCTCCATGCGTCCATCTCGGGCTTAACATTCTTTTCTCCGTCATCCATCTTGCCATCCACGTATATGCCTTGCAGATTGTTGGAGTTGTAGAGATAAGATCCGGATGCAGTCTCATTATAGTCAGTTCCGAAATTCACCACTGCTGAAGTAAGGAGCTTGTCGAGCTGGAACGGAATATTGACGAGCACTGGAACCGTGATCGTGTTCGAGTAATACAAAACATCGGTGACCACGCGCACAGCCTTCATTCCACCCGGGATGCGTTTGTACTGCTCCACCCGCCTGATCACCCGGATCGGGCCCTGCTTATAGCCGACAACATTACTCTGAAGCTGTTCCTCATTCAGTTTGATGCTGAGCGAGCTGAAAAGGAGATTGAGATTGATTCGTATCTTGAGCCGGTCAATATGATTTTTCTCATTTCCTCCTGCTGCTTTTGTCATCCAGTGGCTCTTGTAGTAAGTAGTGTGGCGGCCGTCTTTTGTAATAATGTACTCTTCTCCCCAGTAATCCGATTCCACCCGCTCTGCAGCATAGTTGTATCGAACATAATCGGTTTTTGAGGAGCGGGCAGGCACATTCGATTCAAAGCAGAACAGATAGCACCATGCTTTTTCTCCGGTGAGCGGATCGACCAATTCGATCTCTGCACTCTGTTTGCTTCCAGGTAGTGCAGCATCGCTTGCCTTGTCGCCGAGTTCTCTGGCCATGAAAAGAATTTTGTCCCGCGTGTCCAGCACGCCATTGCCAAGCTCTTTATTCGTAATCGGGCCTGATGGAAGGACCCAGTCACCGCCTTCGATCATCTCATCAATCTGGTAGCGTATAGGCTCGAACTTTCCATCCCTGAATGCATAGAGTCGCAAATTTTCAATGGGCTTGCCGATCATCTCACTTACCATAGAGCCTTCCATGACAACAGGGTCAACCCATCGATCCAGCGTTTTCGGTGCCACAGTATTTGACGTGAAGCCATAGCCACAGAAAATTAATGTTCCCACGACAAAAACTGACAAAGAAATCCCTATTCTCTTTATAAAATCCATTTTTTACTCCTCATGATTTAATGTGATTAACTGTTATACTCTAATGCCTTGTGTATGGCAATTCTGTTTGCTTAAAGAAGGCTGACCCCTAGCCAGGAATAGTCAAAAAATTCGATTTACTTCTAGCTCTTGGCTAGATTTTCTCATCTAGCCAAGAGCCTTTTATTTTTAAAAATCTTTTTTTTCTTACTTATATTTTTTAGACAGATTGTTGATCACAGGCATAGTTAGGTTTACACCCTCTTTTCCCTTTACCCGAATCTTGAGAGGATTATCCTGATAATCAGCATACCGGAACTCATCGCCCGGCTTGTAGTTGCTCGGCACGTAAAAATCTAAATAAAAGTGATACAGTCCGCGAGGCGCTTTTTCAAGATGCCAGTCCTGATAAGCCATACCAAGACATCCGGGATATGTTTCTGGAGGATTCGGGATCGAGTCATCATCGATAATACCGCGGGTAATTGTTACATACTGAAGAACCTCTGGTGGGAATAGTGCCCTTGTCATGAATGTGCCCCATTCACCAGTCAACACTCTCCATTTATCAAAGGGCGCCGCATTGAAGTTTATCTCATCATCATCCATCTTTCCATTTATCTGGTACCAGTGATCGGGATCGCTCGAAAGAGATGTTTTTGACCCTATGACCTCAGGGCTGAAATCAGTGGCAAACCGTATGACAAATGATGATGCCACTGTATCGACCCTCATTGGAATCTGAAGAGTAACAGGAACGGCAAATATATCACGATATCCGCCAATATCTGACAGAGCACGCAGGAATTTCATATTGCCAACCTTAATATACTGTTCAACCCTCTTGTTTACCCTGACAGGCCCGGTCGTAAAGGCCATTGTATCAGATTTTAGTATTTCCTCAGTAAACCTGATAGGAACTTTACCAAACATCAGCCTCAGCTCCGGACGTATTTTCAAGCGATCAATAAAGTTCTTTTCATTCCCCCCGGCCAACTCGGTTATGCACCACGATTTATAAAAGGTGGTATGCAGGCCGTCTTTGGTAATAATATCTACTTTATGATAACGCTCTGATTCATGACTATTTGTGGCATAGTCATACCGATGATAATTAGGCAAAGAGGATCGGGCAGGCGGCGATGATTGAAAGTACAATAAATAGCACCACCCTTTTTCTCCGGTAACCGGGTCAATCACCTCTATTTCTACGCCATTAGTATATCCGGAAACCCATTGTTCTTTCCCTACTTTATCACCTGTGTCGCTTGCCATGAAAACCACTTTATCCCAGGAATCAAACTTCCCGTTAGCAAGCTCCTTATTGGGCTTTGGGCCTTCTGTGTAAATCCAGTCGCCATCAACTCCTGTCATCTCATCTATCTGATAGCGGATCGGCTCAAATTTCCCATCATGGAATGCGTATATCCGCAAGTTGGCAATTGGCCTACCTATTACATCACTCGCCAGCCCTCCATCCATGACTACCGGATCTACCAATCTTTTAATGGTCTTTTTTTCTAAGACCGCAGCAAATACAACAGATGAAACAAAAATCATTCCCAAACATAAAACTAAAACAAATAGAAATTTTGTTCTAATGGATTTCATCTTTTCCTCCTTAAAAAATCTATCCCTGATTTGTTAAACCAGGGTCCAACATAATTATTTTTGGTTCTTGGCCAGACATGCGCATAATAGCATAATAGAATGCCGGCAGAAAACAATTGTTATTATAAATAACGGAAATACATAATACAACCCAAAGCTAAAGCATTCAACAATGAATTGGAGCGGGGTAAAACAAAGCGGTATGGGAAGGTACACTCTGATGAAGCGCTCAAAGACCTGAGCATTGCATACCATGTAAACTATGACACATTCAGCATTCCTAAAATATCCTGGAATGCGTTTTGGGTATGGCACCAATACAGCATGAAAAAGGCCGAAAGACCCAAAGCCATGTTTGCATTTGCCGATCTCAGGTATAGCCTGAAAGAAAGTATTCTTAATGTAAAAAGACTGTTGTTGCCGTAAAATTATACAATAACATTCACAAAAAAAGGCTCTTGGCTAAAATTCTTTCCAGCCAAGAGCCTTTTGATTTTAAAAATCTTTTTTCCTATTTATATTTTTTGCAGAGATTGTTGATCTCAACCATAGTGAGATTTA
>JAGVNP010000251.1 GCA_020053185.1 Deltaproteobacteria bacterium
ATCCCCGAGGAATACGGCGGCCTCGGGAAAAAGAGCCTCGAGCTCTACATCGCCATCGAAGAGATCTCCAAGGCATGCCTTGGCGTATCCACGAGCTATGCAGCCAATGCGCTCGGCAGTTACCCTATCCTTCTTCACGGCAGCGAGGCGCAGAAGAAGAAATATCTGCCCGACATCGCATCGGGAAAGGACTTCGCGGCGTTCGGCCTTACCGAGGCAAATGCAGGCTCAGACCCTGCAGGCATGAAGACAACCGCAGTTCTCGACGGCGATTCTTGGATATTGAATGGCGAGAAAAAATTCATCACCAACGGCAATATCGCAAAGTATGGGATCGTTGCAGCAGTTACTGACAGGGAAAAAGGATATAAAGGCATTACTCAGTTTGTGGTGGATCTTGAAGAAACCAAAGGGTTCACAGTAGGCAAAGTTGAGGAAAAACTCGGAATCCGCGCATCAGGCACATCCGAGCTGGTATTCCAGGATGCAAGAATACCGAAAAATGCCATCCTGGGCAGTCCAGGCTCTGGATTCAAGCAGATGCTCACAACACTTGATTCAGGCCGCATCGGAATCGCATCCCAGGCTTTAGGCATTGCAAAGGCATGCCTTGAAGAGTGCCTCGAATATGTAAAGGTGAGAGTACAGTTCGGAAAGCCTCTGGAAGCCTTCCAGGCCATACAGTTCAAACTCGCAGATATGGCAACCCGCATCGATGCTTCAGAGATGCTCATCTTAAAAGCAGCATGGCTTGAGAGCAATAATATGCCGTTTGAAAAAGAAGCTGCTCAGGCAAAAATGTATGCATCAGACACTGCAATGGATGCAACGGTCGAGGGCGTACAGATATTCGGCGGATACGGATACACCACTGAATATCCGATGGAGCGCTTCATGCGCGATGCAAAGATCACCCAGATCTATGAAGGCACAAACGAGATCATGCGTGTGGTAGTTGCAAGAAACATCCTTGGCAAGAGATAGATTTCTGATAAATTAAAACCAAAAGAGGAGGCTTTTGCCTCCTCTTTTTTTATTCCATATTGCCGTCTTCGTTGAGTTTGAGAATGTAATAATCTTTCTGGCCCTGGTTGATAAGATCAATCAGATCAGTCGAGGATGAGTAGCCAGCAATAGCATATCCCAGATCTGCTGCCTGCTGAACTCCATAAGCCTGATCATCTCCATTCCCGCCGAACATCTTCTGCCAATCAATGCTGCCGTCTTCACCCAGCTTGATGACGTAAACATCGGAAAGACCCTTGTTTACAATATCCAGTATATCAACTGAGGCTGAATACCCTGCAGCAATATACCCGCCGTCCAGGGTCTGCTGAATTGCCTGCATATAGTCATTGCCAGAACCGCCGTACATTTCCTGCCACTCGACATTGCCGTCTGCATCGAGCTTTATAAAATAAGCGTCGACCAATCCATGATTCGTGATATCCGTTATATCGATCGAAGATGAATATCCCGCAACAATATACCCGCCATCTGCTGTGGGCTGAATAGCTGTTGCATAGTCTAAGCTTAAACCGCCGTACATCTTTTGCCACTCAACATTGCCGCTTCCATCAAGCTTGATAATATAAGAATCTGTTAATCCATGATTTGTAACACCAAGAATATCAATCGATGTTGAATACCCGGCAACAATATACCCGCCGTCTGCTGTCTGCTGAATGGATGTTGCGTAATCTATTCCCAGGCCTCCGTACATCTTTTGCCAATCGACATTGCCGCTTTCATCCAGCTTTACAAGATAAATATCGTACAAACCATGATTCAAAGCTCCTCCAACACTGATCGAGGTCGAATATCCGGCAACAATGTAACCGCCATCTGCTGTGGGCTGAACAGCGACTGCGCTGTCAATGCCAAGACCTCCATACATTTCCTGCCAATCGACATTCCCATCCTGGTCGAGCTTGACAACATAAAAATCGAGAACACCATGCATAGTTAGGCCCAGTATATCTGTCGAAGCCGAGTATCCTGCAGCAATGTATCCGTCATCTATTGTCTGCTGTATGGATGTTGCAAAATCCAGACCGCTGCCGCCGAACATTTTCTGCCAATCCACAGTTCCGTCCGGAAGCAGCTTGATAACATAAGCATCCTCTGAGCCGTTGTTTAAAAGACCCAGTATATCATTTGACGATGAATATCCGGCAACAATGTATCCATCATCTAAAGCTAAAGAAATTGAGTTTGCAGAATCTACACCGCTTCCGCCAAACAAAAGCTCCCATACGAAGTTTGGTGGTTCTGGAACCACAGATCCTCCGCCGCCACCACCAGACCCCCCACACGCCCATAACAAAGAAAATATTAATATAAATGGAAGATATCTAATCTTTATATTTTTCATGAGCCCCTTCTCCTTTTTGATGCAAACTTCTGTTTATATAGTTACTTATCGGTGGTTATAATGGGCCCATAATAGCGGTTCAGCAAACGTGGAAACGGTCAGTAACAACGACTAAAAACATTTACACTATGTTCACAATGTCTTTGCGAGCGAAGCGAAGCAATCTCAGATCTTCTGTAATTTCAGCGGGATTGCCATCCTTCACGGAGCTTGTCCTGAGCCAAAAAAGCTAGACCCTTCGCTTTGCTCAGGGTGACAAATGGCGAAGGGTTCAGGACAGGCTCTGTTAAGCTCCTCGCAATGACCGAATCGCTAGATGTTCAAAGGTCTTGACTAAGACTGTCTAAGAGGCAGGAAAAAACCCTGCCTCTTTCATAGTATTTTCAGATGTTTTTCTCTATTTCTCTTTCGGATGCTTGGCCAGCCATTCTTCCACCAGCTTCTTAGCCTCTGCAATCTGTTCAGGGGTCATGGTCTCTTCAATGTATTCCCGAAGAAGTCTTGCTGCCTCAGGTTTACTCATCTCTTTATTCATATCCTCATCTATTTTTTCATGGGAAGCTGAAAGGCTGAACCACATGTATGCTTTCACATCGTCCTGTGGTACACCTTCTCCTTTATAGTACAGTGCGCCAAGACTACATTGCGCATCGCCATCGTCCTGTTCAGCTGCCTTCAGAAACCACTTCATGGCTTGACCATAATCCTGGGTAACACCTTCCCCATGATAATACATATCTCCCATATTATACTGAGCCCTGACATCTCCCTGCTGCGCTGCCTTTAAATACCATTTTGCAGCCTCTTTATAGTCCTGAGGAACACCCTCTCCGTGGTCATATTTCAAGCCAAGATCATACTGTGCTTTTCTGTCCCCTGCTTCTGCCTTAGCTGTCAGTTCTTTTAGTGCAGGATCAACATTAGATGTGACCTGGCTTTTGTTTGTATCTTCCCCTGGATTCTTGGCCGTGTTCGAATCATCGCTAAATGCACTTGTTGAAAAGCAGAGAAATAATGATGTCAGGATAATCAATAAATATCTCATAGACTCACCCTCCTATTCATAGATCTTTTCTTCTTCTGCAAAAGCATTTTCCGCATCTATCTCATAATCACGGGATTGCTGCGGTTTATGCTTCTTGAAGAATTCCCTGTACCACTCATGGGCTGTGATCATGGACATGACTTCGCTCGTGCCGGTCCAGATCGAGGCAAGTCTGACATCGCGGTAGATCCTCTCAACCGGAAACACATTGGTATATCCGATACCGCCGAGGACCTGCATAGAATTATGCACAACTTTCTGGCACGATTCGGTAATGAATTTCTTGGACTCAGACACCATGCGTCGTATGCGGTTCATCTCAACACCTGCATCTACTGCTCTGGCAGTTGCATATGCCATTGCGCGCGCAGCATCGAGCAGCATGACTGCCTCTGCTAATTGAAAGCTCACGCCCTGAAACTGTGCAATGATCTGGCCAAAAGCCTTTCTCTGCGCAGTGTAGCTGGTTGCAATATCGAGCGCAGGCCTGGCAGCTCCGATTGTCATGGAAGCAGTGCCCAAGCGCTCAGGAATCATCATGGTATTGAACACAGGATATGCACCGTTAAGCTTACCCAAAATATTTTCTTTAGGCACTTTTACATCTTTGAACACAAGACGCGCAGTGCCCCCTCCCCTGCATCCCATAAGACCGTACAGATATTTGGTGTCCACACCAGGGCCGCGGTCAACTATGAACGCAGTGATTGATTCCTGAGGTTTTGCCTTCGGGTCTTTATTTGTTCTGGCATAGAGCAAAAAGAAATCAGCACCTTCTCCGCCAACAATAAAACGCTTCTGACCATTGAGGATAAAATGATCGCCCTTATCTTCGGCAATGGTGGTTGCGCCGAAGAAATCAGAGCCGCCTCTCGGCTCGGTAAGGCATTCGGCAGCAAAGATCTTGCCCGCAAGCAGAGGTTTTACATATTTTTCTTTTTGTTCGTCGGTTCCGTGCTGGATAATGGCATCGCATACAAGCTCAGCACCCACACCGAACACACAGGCGAATTCATAGCCGAGCGTTCCGATCTCTTCCATGAGCATGCACGTGGTAACCCAGTCCATATCACGGCCACCCCATTTTTTTGGATAACGGCAACCGAGGAGATTGCGGCGCGCAGCCTCCTGCAAAAATTCTTTCGGGAATTTGATCTTGTCCTGATCCATGTCCAAAATCATCTGACGCGGCACCCATTTCACAAGCTCCCTCGCCTCATCTCTTATCTTGATCTGCGCATCTGTAAGCATGTAATCGAACATATGTTCCTCCTCTTAAACAAGTTGCTCGATAATACTTGTTTCACCCGTGCGTTGCAAGACACTATCCTACTAAATGAGTGACGAGTAACGAGTGAATAGTAACGAGAAAAAGCTTTTTTTAGTTATTTACTCGTCACTTGTTACTTGTCACTCGTCACTGCCTTTCCTCTTTGACCTCCCTAAAATTCTTGCGTATAAGAAAGACAATGATCGAAGATTTCTTAGGCCGCATGGATTTCTATCTTAAGCACTCATATATGCTCGCGTATCTTGCTGCATATCTTGGCGGTGTGCTCGTGAGCTTCACGCCTTGTGTGTATCCTATGATCCCGATCACAGTAGCGTATATCAGCGGGCAGGAAAAAATTTCAAAAGCCAGAGGTTTTGCTCTCACTCTCAGTTATGTGCTTGGTGTATCCATCACATATACTGGACTAGGCATCATTGCTGCTCTGACCGGATCTTTGTTCGGAAGCATACAGACACATCCGTTGACCTATCTTGTTGTTGCATGCATCTGCGTGTTACTCGGTCTTGCCATGCTCGAAGTATTCATGCTTCCGACCCTGAAACTCCCTATAGAGCCAAAGAAATGGGGCGCATTGGGAGGTCTTTTCCTGGGCATTGCTTCAGGCCTTATCATGAGCCCCTGTACTGCGCCTGTGCTGGGCGTACTTTTGAGTTATGTGGCAACCACGCAGAATATCGTGCTTGGCGCAGGCTTACTCTTTACCTTTGCATTCGGCATGGGAACTTTGATCATCCTGATCGGCACATTCACTGCTGTCATGGCAAGTATGCCAAAACCAGGCCAATGGATGGTGTACATACAGCGCTTTTCTGGAGCCGTCCTGATCCTCATTGGAATATATTTTTTGATTTCAGCTATAAGGATGATATAATGTTAAGTCTCAAATGGTCGAACAGGAGGGATTGTCATTCCGAACGAATGTGAGGAATCTAATATGAAAAAATCACTATCAACATTGATCATAATCCTTCTAACAAGCGCCTTGCTATTCTCCTGTTCTGACAAGTCTTCACAGGAAGAAAAGAAATGGGATATACGCGACCAGACCATTGAAGAACAGGCACCGGATTTCGTGCTTGAAGATCTTGAAGGCAATAAGGTGGCTCTGTCTGATTACAAGGGCAAGGTAGTGCTTATGACATTCGTCACAACATGGTGCCCATATTGCAGGGAAGAAATCCCTGAATTGAAAACCCTGTATTCGCTCTATGGTCCGCAAGGCTTTGAGGTCATCGCTATCTATATTCAGGAGCCGAAAAAACGGGTTTCGAATTTTGTATCAGATCATAACATACCGTATAAGATCCTTTTAGATCCGAAAGGAAAGGTTGCCAGGGCATATGAAGTAAGAGGCGTGCCTACAAAATTCCTGATTGATAGGCAGGGCACAATCATCTGCCAGGCATGCAGATCAGTCGATGTCGCGCTAAAGATGCTCTTTAAGGATCAGCCGTCTTAGTATTAATCTGCCGTATTAGAGCGGGTCTGGGGTCATGCTCCCCTCTAATGCAGGCAGACCCCTATTAGGTCACCTTTTTGTAATCAAAAAGTCAGGAGAGCAACAGTATATGTGAACTTTTTCTAAAGAGTTTTTAATGCACAAAGATTATTTGGATGAATCAACAAATAATCGCCGAGCATCCTTTGAATGACAAAACTTTAGTTATAGCGTATAAAGGCTATGTGCGTTTTAATGGACGGAGGGGATGAATTAAATAGAACCACCCACAATTTCATTGAAATCTACTCGAGGACGTGCTGGTGAAACATATTTTCAAAGAGGTCTTTTTAAAATGCCATAATTGGCAAGATTTCACATCTGAATTAAGATCGCTTCAAGAGAAACAAAAGGGTGATTGTTTTGAAATCTTGACGCAACTATTCCTTAAATTACATCCCAGCTACGCAACAAAACTTTCACATGTATGGCTACTTAAAGAAGTCCCTGCTGATATTAGAAAATATCTTAACTTGCCGAACCCTGATGAAGGCATTGATCTTGTAGCTGAAACCAAGGATAAAAGATATTGGGCGATTCAATGCAAATACATCTCTGATGAAAACAAAAGCCTTACACGCAATAAAATTAATTCATTCACAGATCTTGCCTTTACGGTATGTCATAACATTGCCTTCGCTCTCGTATGTACTTCTGCCATACGCTACAGTCACAAGCTATCCATGTATGGTGAACGTCTTGGATTTTGTTCGGGAGATTCATGGATGCAACTCGACTTAGAGTTTTTTGAGCAGGTGCATGCATTCCTAAGATCAGAAACCCCTTCTTTAAGTGCCGCTATACCGCGGAACCACCAAAAAGAAGCCTTAGAGGAAGCTGAACAATTCTTTATTGATGACCAAAATACTCGAGGTAAGTTGATTATGCCATGTGGCACAGGAAAGAGCCTTACTTCTTACTGGATAGCTGAACGATTAGGAGCTAGGAGCGTCCTAGTTGCTGTACCCAGCTTATCCCTGATACGTCAATCTCTCGAGGTATGGACACGAGAATCTATTGCAAACAAACGGGATATCAACTGGATATGCGTATGCAGTGATGAGACTGTAAGTGATATAGAAAAAGATGATGTCGTTGTCTTGACACAAGA
>JAGVNP010000305.1 GCA_020053185.1 Deltaproteobacteria bacterium
AAGATTATAATACCCGTTTGGAGTTGACTGACCTGACTTTGCGCAGAGGACAGAGTCCCCGACAAGAAAGACGGTAAGTTCCAGGTCTTTATCCATTTTAAGCAAGTTTAAAGCAAGCCTTAAACCATTGAAACAGCGTTCTGTCCCGTATGGTGGATCGTTAAAAATCATCAAAAGCTTCGACATTTTTAACCTCCAAATCCGAGGAATGCGCTGAAGATAAGGACTGCAACAGCAAACTTCAGGCAGGTCTCACAGAGAGCCTTGCGCCTTGATCTCTTCTGGAAGAATTCCTTCTCCAGTTCAGGGGCAGGTGTTTTTGAAGGCTCAAATTTTGCGAAGATTTCCTTAAGTCGCGGGTTTATCCCCCAAAAGATCTTTCCCATAATTACAAACATACCCAAAAAAGATGCAAGTTTTAACACAAGGGCAACCATTGCCACAGGATGCAGTTGTTTCAGGCTGCCGTGAAACAGGTAGTAGTTAAGGGGCATGCCTATTCCTGTTAAAAGGAGAACGGCGACAAAGACCATGCAATACGGGGCGTTCCCCTGAAGTGTGTCTTCAACTACTTTATCAAGTTCGTAGTGAAGTTTTTGTCCGTACTGTGCCCTTGTATTTACAAGATTGCGGTTGTAAAAAGGGGCAGCAGCGCAACCAACAAGCGCTATGTTGTGCAAAGCAAGAATGACGGAGTAGATTATCTGTTCTGTCAACATAATATTACCTCCCTTAAATTTTTTTGAATATAGCCCTACCGATCGTGCAGGCTGTATCATAGTTTCAGCTGGCGGAGACCCCTGTCTCCACGGGCATATCTGCCGATCTCCACTCAGGGAACCCTTCTTCAAGCCTGAATGCTCTAAAACCCGCATCTCTCAGGATTGCGACTGCCTCTACAGCAAGGACACAGTATGGCCCACGGCAGTAAGCGATTACCTCCTTACGTGAAGGGATATCCTTAAGCCTCTTTTTTAGTTCGTGGAATGGAATGGATATGGCTCCTCTGACATGTCCTGATATATACTCATCTTGAGGCCTTACATCGAGTGCCACTGTCTCACCCTTTTCAATGCGTCTGAGGAGTTCATCTTTTGAAATGGCTTCCATGCCTGCCCTGTCTCTATAAAAACGCTGCACAGTATCCCGCACTTCTGGAAGCAGGTTCTCTGCAAGGGACTGTAAATTCTTCCAGGAGTTATATACAGCTACGTCTGAGACCCGGTAAAAGGTTCTGACCCCGTCTTTCCTAAAATCTACAAGATGAGCATTCTTCAGCACCTGGAGATGTCGTGATGTATTTGGAACAGTTAGATTTGTTTCTCCTGCAATGGTCTCAACGTCTCTCTCGCCCTGAATCAGAATATCTATAATCTCAAGGCGTTTTGGACTGCACATGGCCTGTGCGAGCCGCGCAAACTGGTTGAAAACAGCATCCTTAAATTCCCTTGGCTTCATTTATGGCCTCCCTCTTTTTCAAATACATAATTGATTAATTGATAAATATAATATATTAAAGACTTTGTCAAGTAAAAAATTTAGGTTCTTTCACCTGAAAATACCCCTCACCCTAACCCTCTCCCACAAGGGGAGAGGGGATCGAAAAATTACCCACTCAAGATGAGAAATAGCCGAAGAATACCCAAAAAGGATTGAATGGCAAATAATTTCTGCCCTAAAAACCTTCCAAATTCTTCTTGACATCGTCTGATGATGGCATATACTTCCACCAGTTCCTGACTTCTTTTTGGGTTCCGGGTGAGCAAAACACTAAGCCATAGAGGGAAAGAGTTGAGTCCCATGGAGAATAATCTTACAACGGGAAGGGTTATTGCTGTCTGCATCAGCAAAGATAAGGGTACTAAGAAGGAAAATGTAAATAGAGGCAAGTTCATTCAAGGCTTTGGCTTGGAGGGCGATGCTCATGCTGGCGATTGGCATCGTCAAGTTAGTCTACTCTCTATTGAGAGTATCCAAAAGATGAGAGATAAAGGCTTAGATGTCGGCCCTGGAGATTTTGCTGAAAACATAACAACACAAGGAATCGATTTATTAAAGCTGCCTATTGGAGCGAAACTCACCATAGGCAAACATGCCCTGCTGGAGGTGACCCAGATTGGTAAGGTCTGTCATGCCAGGTGTGCTATCTTTTACGAGGCTGGCGACTGTGTGATGCCAAAGGAAGGGATATTTGCAAGGGTGCTAATAGGTGGCATAATAGAGATTGAGGATGAAATAAAGGTGGTGAAGTGATATGAGATTAGTGGATGAGACAAAATTTGATAAAAAGGGGCTGGTACCTGCCATCATCCAGGATTACAAAAATAATGAAGTGCTAATGCTTGGTTATATGAATAGAGAGGCACTTAGTAGAACCCTAGAATCCGGCAAAGTCCATTTCTGGAGCCGCTCGAGAAGCAAGATGTGGGTGAAAGGAGAAACCTCAGGGCATACCCAAAGGGTCATGGATATATTCTTCGACTGTGATATGGATACAATACTAGTAAAGGTAGATCAGAAAGTAGCAGCATGTCATACTGGATACAGGAGCTGTTTTTACAGAAAGACAAAGGGAGATGACTTGATAATCTGTGGTGAAAAGGTATTTGAGGAGAAAGAGGTCTATCAAAAATAAACCAAAACTATCATGATATAATTTCTTTAGACCTACCCCCCCTGCCAGGTTTGTTTTAGCTCTACAATATTAAGAACTTGTGCTGTAGCTCTATTTGCGAGGCAACTTAATGACCTGGGTTGCTATCACCGTTCGTTGGATCTCTGAAGAACCGCCCCATATAGTTAAACTTGTTGAGTTAATCCAGCCCATGGTTGCCTGGTGTATGGAATTA
>JAGVNP010000253.1 GCA_020053185.1 Deltaproteobacteria bacterium
AAGAAGATTTTCCTCATCTGTTCAATCCGTTTTTCACAAAAAAGAAAGATGGAACAGGACTTGGTCTTTCTCAGGTGAAAAAGATTATTGAACAGCATGGAGGCGATGTTGAGATCGTAAGCAAAAAAGGCGAGGGTACGAAGTTTATCGTTACCCTTCCAGTGAAAAATGAAGCCGCAGTAAGAGGTGAAGAATATTCTACTTAAATCATACAGGGGATATTTATGGCAAAGATACTGGTAATTGATGATGATAAGTCTATATGTGAAACGCTGGAGATGTATCTTACAGAGGAAGATTACGAGGTACATACTGCATTTAACGGCACCGAGGGCTTAAAAAAATTCATCGAAATTACTCCGGATGTGGTTATACTCGACATACGACTTCCTGATGTTGATGGCTTCATAATCCTAGAGGATCTGCGAAAAGAAGATGAGAACGTAAAAGTAATCATGATTACCGCCCACCATGATATGGACTCCGCGATCAGGGCCATGAAAGACGGCGCTTTTGATTATATCCATAAACCTATTGATATCAACGAGCTCGATATCACCATAAAAAAAGCGCTTAAAACTTTAGATATGGAGCAGAGGATCAACGGGCTCCTCATGGAATCCTGTCGTGATTTCAAGATAGGGGATATTATCGGAACCGGTACCCTGATGCGTGAGATTTTTAAGACGATTGGTATGATTTCTCAAAATCGGGCAACCGTGCTTATTCAGGGAGAGAGCGGAACAGGGAAAGAACTTATCGCCAAAGTCATTCACCACAATACAGCACGCACTGAGCCGTTTATTGCTGTGAATTGTTCGGCTATTGTCGAAACTCTGTTAGAATCAGAGCTGTTCGGTCATGAAAAAGGCTCATTTACCGGTGCGATTATGAGAAAACTGGGAAAGTTTGAGCTTGCACGTCAGGGCACGATCTTCCTTGATGAGATTGGAGAGATGTCTTTAAACCTCCAGGCCAAGCTTCTGAGAGTTCTTCAGGAGATGGAATTTGAGCGGGTGGGGGGTAAGGATAAGGTCAAGGTAAATGCAAGAATTGTCACTGCAACAAATAAATCATTAAAAGAACTTGTGAAACAGGGTAAGTTCAGGGAAGATCTTTTTTACCGCCTTAATATAGTATCCATTAATATTCCGCCATTGAGGGAGCGAAAGGATGATATAAAGCCTCTTGTTGCTTATCTCTTGAGTAAAATCAATCTGGACCTGCACAAACGTATTATCGGTGTCTCAGATGAGATGATGGATGTTTTTTATAAATACCGCTGGCCTGGAAATATCAGAGAACTGGAAAATCTTCTGGTGAGAGCAGCTGTTATTACCAAAGGGCAGGTGCTTGAAAAGGAAGATTTCCCTGAACTCATTGAAACCATGCGTGGTGGTGAGGGTGAAATCGAAAAAGATGAGCACGTTATATCCGGAAGATTTCTCACCATTGATGAGATTGAGGAGAGATATATCCGGAAGGTGATCCAGGAGACAAACAAAAATAAAGGCGAGATCTGCGAAATTCTGGGAATATCCAGGCCAACCCTGGAGCGGAAACTGGAAAAGTATGGGATTTTATTCGAGAGAGAATAAGGTTCCTTATTAGATATTTCGTTCACTGAGTCTTAAACGTTTCATTTAATCCTCTTTGTTTTTTGATAGCAGCCGGTTTATTTGCCAGAAAAAATACCTGCAAATTATCCTTTAAAATCAATTACCTGTAAGATTTTTTGTCCAAAAATCAAGATTTGGCACGGTTATTTCATATAAGAGGTGCAGGATCAAAAAAATAAAGTTTTCAAGGAGGATCTTCATGAAAAGAATATTAGAAACTCTGATGTTAACATTTTTTATCGTATTAGCAACCGTGTCTTTCGGTTATGCACAGTACATCGCATCAGACGCAGGAAATTTTCCGTACTTCCATCTTGGATGTTTGGTCATGGGTGGTCTGACTATTGTTTCTTTAAAGCAAAGATATCAGAAGATCTACTTAAGTGAAGCAATCGGGTCTTTTGCTCTTTATGCAATTCTTGTTGCGCTCTTTACAGCGCCGGTAATAGACACCCTGAAAGCAATAATAAGCTAATTGTTGCTAACAATCTGAAGAAAGGAGTGGAGACATGATAGCCACAGAAAAAAAGTTTAAAAATATCAATGGTATCTTTATGATCAGTGCATGGAGTTTTACCATAGTGCTTTCTTCAGTATTGTCCTTTTTTGTAGGGTATTGGCTCGATACGAAGTTCAATACCGAACCGGGTTTTATGCTCGGTTTGTTTGTCCTCACCCTATTCATCGCAATAATGCGGATGTATGAGGATGTATGGAGCCGTATCAAACGTTCGTAGAAATAAATAAGGTGTAAGTCAGAGACTTACTAAATAATTCACCCATCGCACTGCAGAGAGCCAGGTTTTAGTATGGCTCTCTGCATATCCTTTAAAAATTTCATCAGGCTAAACCCGTTTACAGGGTACATCTTACATAGTATACTTGCCATATAGTTCATTTAATCCTTATCCAGGGAGGTCAGAGATGCAAAGGCATATCAGTGCAAAAATACTGGGTTTGTTTTTTTTAAGCATGTGTGTGAGTGGCTGTGTTGTTGCCCCGAAGATCCTTGAAAAATCAATGAACAAAGTACGGCAATCTCCACCTTATACAGTCAGTGATGAAGCAAAAGCAGTGCATGAGCAGCTCAGTGTCGTTGATCTACATGCCGACCCTCTGCTCTGGAATCGCAATTTGCTGAAAAAACACTCCTATGGACATATTGATTTTCCACGGCTTCGCGAGGCCAATGTCGCGATCCAGGTTTTTGGCGTAGTAACCAAGACCCCTAAAAAGATGAATTTTGAGAGCAACCCTTCAAACACCGACAATATTACTGCCCTTGCAATGCTGCAGTGCTGGCCTCATCGCACATGGGGGAGCTTGTTCGAGCGTGCGCTCTATGAGGCAGAAAAATTGAAAAAATTCGAGAAAAAATCAGATGGAAATGTCATGGTGATACGATCTGTGTCTGATCTTAATAATCTTTTGGAAAAGCGCAAAACAAACCCCGAGATCGTGGGAGGCATTCTTTCCCTTGAAGGCGTACAGGCATTGGAAGGGGATTTGAAAAATCTTGATGCACTTTATGATGCAGGGTTTAGAATTATCGGCCTCACGCATTTCTTTGATAATGAAGCAGCTGGCTCTGCGCACGGCGTAGATAAGGGCGGTCTCACTCCTTTTGGGAAAGACCTGGTAAAGAAGATTCAGGAAAAGCATATGATTATTGACCTTGCACATGCCTCGCCAAAGACCATTGATGATGTGCTGGTAATGACATCAGGGCCTGTTATCGTATCGCATACCGGCGTAAAAGGTATGTGCAATAATATCCGCAACCTTTCTGATGCGCATGTAAAACAGATCGCAGCAACCGGAGGGGTAATGGGAATAGCCATGTTTGAAGAAACAGTGTGCGGCAAAACCATAAAAGACACTGCACGTTCTATCCGTTATGTGGCAAATCTCGTTGGAGTGGATCATGTTGCTGTTGGCTCGGATTTTGACGGTGCAGTAACTGCACCCACTGATATAACAGGGATGCCGCTTCTTACTGAGGCACTTATGGATGAAGGTTTTTCCGACGAGGATATTGCAAAGATCATGGGAGGAAATGCCATACGCGTGTTCTCCCAGGTTCTGCCAGCGGAATAGCCACAGATTCGGGGATATGAATTAGCGATAATTTATTTTTGAATTTGGCATTCCCCTCTCCTTAATCCTCTTTCACAAAGGAAGAGGAAAGGGTGAGGGAGGGATATACTGTACCGGCGCCCTTTCTTTCGCCTATTTCTTAGGGCGAGCAAAGAAATAGGCATGAAGGATCTTTTTCAGTCAAAAAACCACTATCAATAAGATCAACCAGTTACAGCTGAAGTTACTTGGGAGATATATTGATTTTTATATTTCTAAGGCTTATTCTTAGTATGTTGATTTAAAAGAAGAGAGGCTGCGTTATGTTTTGGCGTAAGCCATTTTTTCTCAAGTATATAAAGTCTAGGCTTTAGGAGGTAATTATGAAAAAAGTACTGTTCTCTTTATTGGCTGTTTTATTATTTTTCAGTCCGCTCTGGGCTGATTACAAAGAAGCGATCAGCAAGAAGGATTATGTGACTGCCCTTAAGGAGATCAGGCCTCTTGCTGAGCAGGGAGATGCCTATGCACAATATTATCTCGGGATGATGTATGAAAATGGTCAGGGCGTGACGAAGGACTATGCGGAAGCAGTAAAGTGGTACAAAAAGTCTGCTAATCAGGGGATTGCCATTGCACAAGGTTGTCTCGGTTGTATGTATACCGAAGGAACGGGTGTGCCACAGGATTA
>JAGVNP010000274.1 GCA_020053185.1 Deltaproteobacteria bacterium
GAGAACGAGGAGTTTTATTCAGCGCTGGTCTCCGGGCTTCCAGACATGGTGTTCGTGCACAAGGCAGGCACAATAGTCTACGCTAATCGTGCCACTGAAATGGTAATGGGGTATACCTTGAAGGAAACCATTGGAACAAACATTCTCAACTATGTGAAGGAGGAGGACAGACCAAAGGTCATTGACGCCATAAAGAGAAGACTATCGGGTGAGGATGTGGGTGACTACGAGATACGCATAATGACAAAATCCGGCCAGATCAGGAACGTGCTCGTGAGAGGGAAAATAGTGTCATATAAGGGTGAGCAGGCGTTTCTTGTCATCCTTGTTGATATTACCGAGCGCAAGAAAGCTGAAGATAAACTCAGAAAAAGCGAGGAAAAATTCAGGACAATTGCTGAGAACAGTTTTGATCTCATATTTGCGATCGACGAGAATTATGACATATCCTATGTTTCTCCGGCCATAGAAAGGATCTCCGGCTATAAACCAGAAGAGGTTTTAGGGATAAATCTAATTGCTAGAATGCGGGATCTGGGAATAGAGGAACCTTCACAATTGATCGAGCAGTATCTTGCCAAAGCGATGAGTGGAGAGATGATAAAAGGTTTAGACATAACCCTCCCCAGGAAAGACGGCACTTTTGTTTTGGTAGAGGTAAACGGAATGCCTGTAATCGAGAACGGAGAGGTCAAGGGTGGGCAAATCGTTGTGCATGATATCACCGAGCGCAAGAAGGCCGAGCAAACCCTGAAGGAATCAGAACAGCGGTTAACTGACATCATAGAGTTTCTGCCTGATGCAACCTTTGTCATAGATAAAAAAGGGATCGTGGTTGCGTGGAATAAGGCCATGGAAGAGCTTATCGGTGTAGGTGCCTCTGATATGATCGGCAAAGGCAATTATGAATATAGCCTGCCGTTTTATGGGGAGAGGAAGCCTGTATTAGTAGATCTTGCGTTAAAGCCAGATGAGTCTGAGGAAAAGAAATACGAAGATTTGAAAAAGGAAAAAGGCGCTATCGTGGCAGAAGCATATTTACCCAAAACAGGGAAATATCTGTGGGGCATAGCCACGCCTTTGTATGATGATCAAGGGAACATAACAGGTGCTATTGAATCGTTGAGGGATATCACCGACCGCAAGATTGCGAGCAAAAAGCTCCATGAGACAACAGAGTATCTTGATAATCTTATCGGCTATGCAAATGCGCCTATTATTGTATGGGACCCTGAGTTCAGAATTACTCGTTTCAACCATGCGTTTGAGCACATATCCGGCCATACAGAGCAGGAGGTCATGGGCAAGCATTTTGGGATTTTATTTCCGGAGCAGACCAAACAACACTCCATGGAACATATCAAAAGCACTCTGTCCGGAGAAAGATGGGAATCGGTAGAGATCCCCATACAGCATGCAGACGGGAAGATCAGAACCCTGCTTTGGAACTCAGCGAGCATCTACAGCCCAGATGGGAAAACGCTCATCTCGGTAATTGCTCAGGGCCAGGACATCACCGGACGCAAGCTGGCAGAGAATCAGCTTAAATCTATGCTTAAGGAAAAAGAAGTGTTGCTCAGAGAGGTTCATCACCGGGTGAAGAATAATCTGCAGGTGATCAACAGCCTTATCGGTTTGCAGTCCCAGCATATCCATGACCAGAAAGCAATTGATTCTTTTATGGACATCCGTAACCGCGTGATGTCAATGGCTGCAGTGCATGAAGGATTGTATCAGTCAGGCGTGTTCACAGAGATCAATCTTGGAGACTATGTGAAGTCCATGAGTGTTCAGTTTTTTAAGACGTATAAAGTTGATTTTGAAAAGATAAAATTGGTGACAGCCATAGAAGATATCCCGCTTGATGTAGATATGGCAATTCCCTGTGGTCTCATTGTGAGCGAATGCATTTCGAATGCTTTGAAATATGCATTTCCTGGAGGGCGGAAGGGACAGATCGATATTACGTTTCACCGGACAACTGATACTCATGTGCAATTGGTGATAAAAGACAATGGGATCGGCATACCAGAAGACGTGAATCTTGATTCTCCTGAAAGCTTTGGTATGTGGCTGATCAAGATTCTGGCCCAACAACTTGAAGGCACTGCTGTGTTCGAGAGGGGGCAAGGTACAACAGTAACAGTAGAGTTTCCTGTGAAGTTCAGGATAACAAAGGAGGCTTAAATATGAAAAAGCAAGTAACGATCTTAATTGTGGAAGATGATCTTGTGCAGGCTTATGGCATCAAAAATATGGTGGAGGAACTCGGGTATACGGTTGCCGGGATCGCAACGAGCAAGGAAGAAGCTATTGAAAAGGTTGAGCAGACCCGGCCTGATCTGGTAATGATGGATATTGCATTAAGAGAGAGATTGGACGGGATCGATGCAGCTTTTCAGATCAGCTCCCGGTTTAGCATTCCCATCATTTACACAACAGCCTATTCTGATGATGAGACCAAGGAAAAGGCAAAAGCTGCCGGATCAGTTGGATATCTTATCAAACCCTTTTTTGAATATGATCTCAAAAAAGTGATCGAAGATGCGACAAAAAAGATCGATACTAAAGACGAAAAGGATTGATTACGGATTACGGGTAATAAGTTCAAGGTTCAATGTTGAAAACATTGATGATGATACACAAGAGCTAACTTTGAACGTTGAACATAGAACGTAGAACAGTAAATTCATAATTCATCATTCAAAATTTATAATTCCTAGCACCTTACGCTTCACTCCTTACGCCTAACGAATAAGCTGAAGGCTGAAACATACCATTTGCATTAGACATCTATTTTTCTTATAGTAAAAGACCCTAAAAGGAGACCCAAGGAGGCTTATATGTTTGGAATCAAGATGAATGAATTTATGATCGGAACACATCAGTTTACTGATAACGAACCGAAAGGTGATTTTCCACTTGAGTTCAGTCTTACATGGGGAAACAAAAATTTGTTTAAATGGCTTAATCCTTTTAGCGGCGAATTTCTCCACAATGAGGCAAGAGGACATATAACAGTTGGCGGACTTGTGGATAAGGCCGACTGCACAGGTACCCTTGATCTCATGTATTTCTCAGGTAGAAAGATTCGCTATACGCTGGATTTCAAGGATGGCAAAGAAAAATCCTATCGATATGTGGGCGAAAAAATCAATATCTGGCCCTGGAATCTCCACAAGACCCATGTGACTTGCTATGGCACTATCACTGACCTTTCTGCGAACAAGGTTATCTCAAAATCTATAGTTTATTTCCCTTTCAGTGAGACGCTGGATTTTCTGCTCTCAACCAGATTGGTTAGGGGCTCTGTATTTAAAGACTGACCGTGAAACAGAGGGGGCTGTGTCGCAATTACTTTTTTTGTCATTCCGGGCAAGCGAAGCGCGACCCGGAATCCAGTATTATTCATAAGTTCTGGATTCCCGCCTGCGCGGGAATGACAATTTTAATGGTGCTTTTTAGCCTTGTGACACAGTCTTTTGTGGGAGGCTAAAACTTTCACTACTCACGATGACCGAATTTTTTGTTGTGTAAAGATCTAAAATATAAAAAGAGGCAGACGTGCTATTTTTTCTGAAAAAGTTGTTAAGCTCTTTGTTTTATCCGTTATCGGTATCTCTGATCATACTTGTTTCAGGCCTTATCCTTTTGTTTTCTAGAAAACAGCGCACAGGAAGATGCATAATTCTGTTGGCTGTGATCCTGCTTTTCATCTCAAGCCTTAATCCTGTTGCAGATATTTTTCTGCAACGACTCGAGTATAAATATCCCAGCATCACAGATACTTCAGTGCTTAATCTGCCGGGAGAAAACATTAAATGGATTGTGGTTCTGGGAGGAGGTCATGCGTCTGATTCGCGGGTGCCTGTCTCAGGACAGATATCAAGCGAGACACTGGTCAGACTTATAGAAGCAATCCATCTCCACAGGGAGATTCCTGGAAGCAAGATTGTTCTGACAGGAGGCAAATTTTTTGATCCCATTACCGAGGCTGAGGCAACGGCGAAAGTTGCAGA
>JAGVNP010000204.1 GCA_020053185.1 Deltaproteobacteria bacterium
AACGCCATACAGCTCTGATGCAGATTCTATTCTCAACACTTTTTTATTATACGATCTTGCAATATCTTCCAGACGGGAGGTGTTGGCTGAATTCCTTCCGCCAATTACGACAAATGTATCATGGTTCTTTGACAAGACCCCGATTTCACTCTGACGCTCAGAGGTTGATTCGCATATGGTGTCAAATACTTCGAGTGTTTTAGCCTTGCTTCTAAGCACGCCCACGATCTTTTTATAGAGAGCTACATCAAAAGTTGTCTGTGCAACCACTGCCATCTTATCTACAGCATCCAGCTTTTCCGCATCTTCAAGGCTCTGCACAACGACTCCCTTATCGCCTGCAATTGCGAGGTGCGTATTCAGCTCTGGATGATCTTTATCCCCCACAATCACTATTACATCAGAAGATTTTGCGGCTTTTTTTATAAAGGAGTGTACTTTCAATACCATCGGGCATGTAGCATCAATGACCTTTATGCCCCGGCTGTTGAGTGCTGACTTTTTCTCAGGCGCAATGCCATGCGCCCGCACAATAACGATATCGCCCTGTTTCAGGTTCGGATCAAACGGGTCATCAATGATACCGACACCATGTTCAGACAGCGCCTTTATCACCTGCGGATTATGGATGATCGGACCCAATGTATAGATCTTTGTGCCGGGGTTTTTCTGTCTCACCTTGAAAGTGATATCGAGCGCCCTCCTCACCCCAAAACAAAAACCTGCATTTTTAGCTACTGTAATCTTCATCTAATGTTTAAGCATCCTTGCATGGATAAGATATTCCTGATTGCCCTTTGCGCCTTTTATCGGCGAAGGGATCACGCCCGAGACATCAAGCCCTTTTTCCATAAAAAATGTTTTTATATCTTCAATCACCGAAGCGATGACCTCTTCATCCTTTACGATCCCGCCTTTTTTCACATGCTGCCTTTCTGCCTCAAACTGCGGCTTGATAAGCGCGATTATATCTGCGCCACTTTTCAAGACACTAAGCGACGAAGGGATTACGAGTTTAAGCGAGATAAAGGATACATCAAAGGTAGCAATATCACAGAGTTCCTGGATCATAGCCTTATCGAGATTTCTAGCATTTATCCCTTCCAGGCTTACAACCCTCTCATCATTCCTCAATTTCCAGTCAAGCTGACCATGACCCACATCTACAGCATATACCTTTTTTGCGCCCCTATGAAGCAGTAAATCGACAAAGCCACCGGTAGAGGCACCGATGTCCACAGCTATTTTTCCCCTTGGATCAACATTGAAAAAATCAAGTGCAGCCTCAAGCTTTGATGCTCCCCTGCTGACATATGGGAACGGCTTTGTTATCTGCACATCTGCATTCATATCAACTTGCGTGCCAGCTTTTGTGACCACAACTCCATTTACCATAACATTTCCTGCCATAATAAGAGAGAGAGCCTTTGTTAATGTCTCAACAAGACCCTTATCCGTAAGAAGCTTATCAAGCCTCTCCTTCATATAATTTTTTCAAGGGCCTTTTTTATTCCATCTGCATCAAGGCCTATATCTTTCTTAAGCTGATCAGTCGATCCATGTTCAACAAACTTATCCGGAATACCCAGGAGCTTGAATTTTAACGGCATACTCATATCGCCTAAGATCTCCAGTATGGCGCTTCCAACTCCTCCCTGCACCACACCTTCTTCAACCACTAGAAATTTTCCTTTGCATTCTTCTACCATTGTTCTTATGGTCGAGATATCAAGAGGCTTGGCATACACAAGATCAACCACTGCAACATCCATTCCTTTTACTGCATCCAGCGCAGCATAGCAGATCGGACCTATGCAAAATATGACCGCACTTGATCCTTTCTTTATAACTTCTGCGCCTCCCTTTTTTAACCCGGTGAATTTTACTGGCTTGCTCACCAGAGATCCTCTTGGATATCGAATTGCAACAGGCCCATTCATCTTGAGAGATCTCTCGATCATATAGGAAAAAACAATCTGATCCCTGGGTACCATTATCGTGATGTTGGGAATGCTTCTTAAAAAAGCAATATCGAACATGCCATGATGCGTAGCGCCATCAGGCCCTACAATCCCTGCTCTGTCTATGGCAAACACTACCGGGGCATTCTGCAAAGCGACATCATGGATAATCTCATCATAGCTCCGCTGTAAAAAAGTAGAGTATATGGCTACAACGGGCCTAAGCCCATTCATAGCCATGCCAGCAGCAAAAGTCACTGCATGGCCTTCAGCAATACCCACATCGAAAAATCTTTCCGGGAATTTTCTGGAAAAAGGTTTTATTCCTGTCCCTGCGCACATGGCAGCAGTTACTGCCACAATGCGAGAGTCTTTTTCAGCCAGACGACATAGGGCGTTTCCAAACACATCACTGTAGGTAAGGGGTTTGTCTTTGTTTATATCCTCGCCATTTTCTAAAAGAAATTTTCCTATTCCATGAAATCCCTCAGGATCTTTGAGCGCGGGTGTATATCCATATCCTTTTTTAGTGATGATATGAAGAAGTATTGGCCCATTTATCTGAGAGATATTCTGAAAAGCCTCCACGAGATTTGCCATGTTATGGCCATCAATAGGACCAATATATCTGAAACCCATCTCTTCAAAAGGCAGTGATGGAGCAACCATGCCCTTGAGCACGCCCTCTATCAGCTTCACGATGCGAAAGATCTTTTCTCCAAAAAAAGGAACTCCCCTTATGGCTGGTTTTATGCCTTCCTTTATCCCCCTTATGCCCTTTGAGGTCATTACCCTGCTTAAATAATCTGTGATGCCACCTACGGTTTTTGAGATAGACATCTTGTTGTCATTGAGCACCACGATCAAATTCTGCTTTTTTTGCCCCACAAAATTCAGCGCTTCCAGGGTAAGACCATTGGAGAGAGAACCGTCACCTATCACCGCAATAACTTTATTTTTTGATCCAGCCTTTGACAAGGCTTCGCATATTCCGCTTGCTGCAGAGACTGCATTACCAGCATGCCCTGAAATGAATGGATCATAAGAACTCTCTTTTGGGCTTATAAAAGGATGCATTCCACCCATCTGCCGCAAGGTAGAAAACTGATCCTTCCTTCCTGTGAGTATCTTGTGACTATAAGATTGATGCCCCACATCCCAGAGTATCTTGTCATATGGTGCATCGAACACATAGTGTAGTGCAATAGTAAGATCCACTGCGCCAAGGCTGGATGCAAGATGACCGCCTACCTTGCTGACTTCTTTAAGAATCATCCCTCTTATCTCTTTTGCGAGCGTCTCAAGATCTTGCACGCCAAGGTTCTTTAAATCGCTCGGAAAAGATATCCCTGATAAAACTCCCACTATTTAACCCTCTTTTTCATTTCATCAGCCAGATTAATAAGTATGTCTTTAATCTCTCTATTTCCTGATATCCCTGATACCACCTGAATCGCTTTGTTTGTTAAATCTTCTGCCCATAAGCGAGCACCATCAAGACCTAAAACCTTCACAATAGTTGCCTTGCCTTTTTTCTCATCTTTTTGGGAGGCCTTTCCCAGACTTGCTCCATCAGATGTTACATCAAGGATATCATCTATTGCCTGAAAGGCAAGGCCGAGATTCATTCCATATTTTTTCAAGGCCGCTACCCGTTCCCTGCCCCCCCTTGCAACACGAGCCCCTGCATACATGCTAAGCTCAAAAAGACGCGCAGTCTTGAGATAGTGTATTCTCTTTATTTCTTCAAGATCCACCTCTTTGCCTTCAGCTTCCACATCTAGAAATTCTCCCTGAACAAGACCTTGCATACCGCAGGAGCGCGCAATCTCCCTGGTGATATCATTCTTAATCTCTGTGGAATAGGAAGATGATCCTATCACTGAAAAAGCGAGTAATATAAGACAATCACCCGCAAGAATTGCGGTTGCCTCACCGAATTTTTTATGACAGGTGAGCATCCCTCTCCTGAGATCATCATTGTCTATTGCAGGAAGATCATCATGGATCAGACTGAATGTATGTATCATCTCAATTGCAAGCCCTGCATGGAGTGATTTTTCTAGCGGCTCATTTAAAAACTCGCATGCAAGCATGGCAAGGACAGGACGAATCCTTTTTCCTCCGGCGGTCAGGCTATATGCGCACGCCTCAAACAGGCCCGAGCTGTCATTATTTTCTTTGAGATATTTTTCGAGAAAAGCTTCAAAGACAGTCCTCTTCTCGTTGAGCACGGCATTTAGCAATATGAAATCTCCTCGTTATTAATATATCACTAATTATAGCAACTAAGCGCTATTATGCAAGCTCTCTCCATCTTTTTCGTAAAGCGTAAAATGCTGAAGCAGTAACGAGAGACGAGTAACGAGTGACAAGTAAAACTCGTTACTATTTACTGGTCACTATTTACGATTTACTCCTCACGCCTTACGCCTTAAACCCTATATCTTACGCCTTCTCATTTCTCTTTCAGGCAGTCTTTTCTCCATAAGCAGTCAGTATAGATGCATGTATCCTGCGTTTTAAAACAGGCGGAATATCCTTCTCTCGCTTGTATATCCCTGATTATATCCTGCTTGGAACGGCCCACCTTTACATCAACACCCCATCTTTTTCCAATTTCCCTCACGTCTTGCATTTTCATAAAACACCCTCCTGTGGTGCCTACTTATATCCAATGCACCAGCCCAAGTTCCTGATAGCGGAGCAGATCAGGATGCCATGGCAATATCCTTATCCCATAGATAAATTTTCCTGACCTTGCAGCTTGATATTTGCCTGAATATAGCGTCTCACCTTTTGCCTCGTCTGTTGCCACTTTTTTCAAAGCAACAATCATGGGATTCTTTACGAATTCCCGTTCATCCGGCTCGCCTATAACAAGCTCTACCCGCACTTCATTGTCCGTAAGCTTTCCAAGCTCCACACCAAGCTCCACCTCAAAATTATCGCTTAATTTGAGAGAATTTCCGCGCAGACCCTTTACCCTGCACCATTTTATATGAACTGTGGAGAACCTGGAACTTACTTTAAGCTTCCAGGCAGCCAAAGCCTTTGCCCTCTCATATTTATTAGTACTAACAACATTCGCTCTTTGCGCAACAGGAAGATAAAGTTTTTCGTAATATTGCTTAAGCATCCTGTGTGTATTAAATGCAGGAACAATACTTTTTATCGATTCCTTCATCATTTTCACCCATTCTTCAGAGATGCCTTCATTGGACCGCTTATAGTACATCGGGGCTACGATATCCTCCAGGATATCGTACAAACTCTGAGAGTCCATAAGGTTCTGGGTCTCCATATTGGGATATTCTCTTCCTTGACCTATTGCCCAGCCATTATTTTCATTAAATCCCTCAGCCCACCAGCCG
>JAGVNP010000151.1 GCA_020053185.1 Deltaproteobacteria bacterium
AGATATCGTAACTTTTTTCAGCAAGTACCTTGACTTGCCAGGAGATCGACTTATTGTTTCAGTATCACCAAGTCCAGTTGCATCCGAGATTAAGTCAAAGGCATGAGGGATATAGCTAAAGTATGTGAACGTATACTCCGAAAAGCTATTGGTAATAGTGATAATAATCACTAGAAAAAAAGGGGGGTATAGCAATGGCAACATTTATTCTATTGGGTAAGTATTCACACGAAGCATTAAAGGAAATCAGTGCAACACGTACGTCCCAAGCTAATGAATTGATAAAGAAGCTTGGCGGTGAAGTGGTAGCCATGTATACGCTACTTGGAGAAAGGGATTTACTTTTCATTTTGAACTTCCCGGGGATTGAACAGGCCATGCAAGCTTCTATTGGGTTAACTAATTTGCTAGATATTAGTTTTACCACAATACCTGCCATAACTGTAAGAGAGTCTGATAAATTATTAGGCAAGTAAAAGTATATAAATGTAGGATTGGATGTTGAGGGTTAGAAGAGAAGATAGTTGAAATAAAAGGTTCATATAACTGTTATATATCTTGAGTTGAACACCTGAGAGGCGGTTTCGTGGGTCGCCGTTTCTTTCGCCTATTTCTTAGGGCGAGCAAAGAAATGAACGAAGTGGGAATCTGGTAGCGGTGGAGGGACTTGAACCCCCGACTCTGCGGATATGAGCCGCATGCTCTCACCAACTGAGCTACACCGCCACAAGATGCTTCTCTAACCCAAGCAAAGTTTGTTTGTCAATAATTTTGGGTATTCCATAACCTTGACAAAGGGAGGTCTGAAGTTTAAGATTTTTTCATAACTAAATGGAATCAGGTTTATTTAGAGCATGGTATGTATGGAGGTGTGATGAGTGAGAGGGTTTCACAGGACAGGCAATGGCTGAAGAACTACGGGAAAGATGTGCCTGGTTCCATAGATTATGCGAAACTGACTCTGATCGAGGCTCTGTATCGCTCGGCAAAAAATCATCCTGAAAATACAGCCCTTATTTTTGAGGGGTACAGGATAAAATATTCCACTCTTCTTGATATGGTGGAGAGGCTAGCTGCTGCGCTAACTCGTCTGGGAATAGAAAAAGGCGATAGGGTTGCGCTGCTGCTTCCCAATATTATTCACAACGTGGTCGGCTATTATGCCATTCTTCGAGCAAATGCCATTGTGGTATCGAACAACCCGCTTTATTCTGACAGGGAGCTTGAATATCAGCTTAACAATTCCGGAGCAAAGGTTCTTATCACCATAGATCGACTTGCAGATAGGATGATATGTTTACGTGAAAAGACGCAGGTAGAAAAGATCATCACTTGCAATATTGGTGATTATTTGGCATTTCCAATGAATGTTTTATTTCCCGTTGTGGCAAAGGTCAGGGGGCTGAAGCCTAAAATAAAAGATGATGAGCATGTGCATGCATTCAAAGATTTGATCGCAAAATATCCGCCAAACCCTCCAAAGATGGATATCGAATGGGATGATGTAGCCTGCATACAATACACAGGAGGAACCACCGGGATTTCAAAGGGTGTGATGCTGACGCATAAAAATTTGAGCTGCAATGTGCAACAGATAGAAGCATGGTTTCCGGGATTCAGGAAAACTGCATCAACGGATGTGCATATAGGGATACTGCCGTTTTTCCACTCATTCGGCATGACATGCGCCATGAATTTTCCCCTCTGGTGCGGTGCAGCCATTGTGCTGATACCAAGGCCTGATCCTGTGAGATTGCTTGATGTCATCAAACGCTACAAGGTCACATTTTTCGCATCGGTTCCAACCATGTATATAGGCATGATCAATCATCCATCTCTGCCGCGATATAATCTAAGCTCGATAAAGGGATGTTTTTCAGGCAGTGCGCCGCTCCCCATTGAGGTGATCAGGCGTTTTGAACAACTTGCTGAAGCATCGATCTGTGAGGGATATGGCCTCACAGAGACTTCGCCTGTAACACACATCAACCCGTTTGGTGAGGGAGTAAAGAGGATTCCTGGCTCAATCGGTCTGCCGCTTCCTGATACAGAGTGTAAGATTATAGGAGAAGACGGAGTCACGGAGCTTCACGATGGAGAGCCAGGGGAGCTGTTTATAAAAGGGCCGCAGGTGATGAAAGGCTACTGGAATATGCCGGAGGAAACCGAGGATACTTTGAAAGACGGATGGCTCTCAACAGGTGATATCGCGCTAATGGATGAGGAAGGCTATTTCTACATTGTAGACCGGAAAAAGGACATGATCATTTCCAGCGGGTTCAATATCTTTCCAAGAGAGATTGATGACGAGCTTTACAGGCATCCAAAAGTAAAAGAGGTATGTACCATAGGAGTGCCGCATGAATACAGGGGGGAGACTATAAAAACATTTATTGTGCTTAAGGAAGGGGAGGCTGCAACTGTTGAGGAGTTTATTGAATACTGCAGGGAAAGTCTGGCAAAATACAAAGTTCCAAAGATTATCGAATTCAAAAAGGAGCTTCCAAAGAGCTCGACCGGAAAGATTCTGAGAAAAGAACTCAGAAGACAGGAGATGGAGAAGCCGCTGGGAAAGGTTCCTGCCTGAGCCCTTTCCAGGGCCCAGTATCTCTTGCTATCATAGTCATTTTTCTTAAAAAAAACAAGAACTTATCTAAACTTGAAACAATTTTGTATTGATAGAGAAATTCCTTCCATTC
>JAGVNP010000080.1 GCA_020053185.1 Deltaproteobacteria bacterium
TGGCAGTTGATGGAAACAACCGTCTTGCAGAAGCACATAAATGTCTCCATCCAACACCGTTGCTATCAAGCCTTATTGACGGAACTTTTGCGTCAGGACGCGATGTGACATGGGGCGGTGCAAAATACAATTCCTCAGGTGTATATGTAATCGGCCTGGCTGATGTTGCTGATTCATTAACAGCTTTAAAACATCTGGTATTTGACAATCCGCAAATAGCAAAAGAAGAGATGGCTTCCGCGATAGCAGATAATTTTGAAGGCCATGAAAAAACATATGCTCTGCTTACCAGACGGGCGCCGAAATACGGAACAGATGATGACGTTGCTGATAAAATGGTTGCTGATCTTGTTGTGCTTATCAGCAATGTTTTTGGTAAGCACAAAAACACCAGAGGCGGTGCATTTCATGTCGGATACTGGAGCATTACCATGCATGCAGGACTTGGCTCTCTTATAGGAGCTTTGCCCAATGGCAAGAAAAAAGGCTCGCCGCTTGCTTCTGGTGCTACCCCGGTATCTGGAGTGGCAGTAAAAGGCCCGACAGCATCGCTCTCATCAACCGCAAAACTTCCTGCGAAACATATTGCAAACTCTATCGCAAACAACCACAAGATCCCCAAGAGCCTTCTGGGCGAACCAGGGAAGCTAGATATCTTTCAAAATCTCGTATACGGGTATTTCAAGCGCGGCGGCATGCAGGTGCAATTTGTCGTTCAGGATAAACAAACCTTGCTTGATGCCCAGAAAAATCCGGATGCCTATAAGGATCTGCTTGTTCGCGTTTCAGGCTATACAGCCTACTTCTGCGATCTGAACAAGAAAATGCAGGACGAGATCATTGCACGGACCGAGGATCAAATATAGAGGAGGAAAAATGGCGAAAGAGAATAAAAAAACAAACGGCATAATCCTCTATTTTTTTGTCACCATCAACTGGCTCATGTTTACCATAGTCAGCAAGCGTGACCGCAGATTTCAGCGGGCAATTGCAGGATTTAATGCAGTATTCCAGTTCAGATCAGGTAATGCTGTGCGTCAGATTGTCTTTAAAGAAGGAAAGATCTCAACAAAAAAGGGGGCACACGTAAACCCTGATTTTGAGCTGATCTTCATTGATCTGCCAGGCATGATAAAACAGCACATGGAAAACCCAGGTGATATGCTCATGCTGCTGCTTGCAAACAAGATAGATAAAAGAGGCAATACCTATTTTCTCTTCAAGTTCGGTTATCTTGCCAAGCTCTGCGAGGTGTATTTTAGAAATTTATTTTCCAGAACTCAACACATAGCACTGCCGCAGAAAGCATAGCATGCCAAAGGAAACGCTCATCACTGACATTCAGAGATTCTCGGTCCATGATGGACCCGGAATAAGAACAACCATATTCTTTAAAGGCTGTCCGCTGCGATGCAAATGGTGCCACAATCCGGAGACCCTGCAATTTGAAAACGAGCTTGTTTATACCAAAAAAGAATGTATCCTGTGCGGCGATTGCAAAGAAGCATGTGCAGAGAAAGCAGTCTCTATAATAAAAGATAAAGTATACATTGACGAGAAAAAGTGCACTCTTTGTCTTGAGTGTACACAAGTATGCCCTTCCAGAGCTCTGGAGCCGGCAGCAAAAAAATACAACAGTACTGATCTGGCAAAAGAAGTGCTGCGCGATCAGGATTTTTACAACACAGACGGAGGCATTACGCTTTCCGGCGGTGAGCCTCTCGTACAGGCCCAGTTCTTAGAAGAGTTTCTTCCTCTGGTCAAAAACGCTACCCATGTTGCAGCAGAGACCTGCGGCTACTGGTCGTATGAGGCGCTCAATAATGTCCTTAACATGATCGATTTATTTCTATTTGATATCAAGGCTGCTGAGAGCAAGCGTCATGAAGAGCTAACAGGAAAGCCAAATGACATGATCTTAAAAAATCTTGAGAAGCTGATCAAAGATGGTCGCCAGGTTCAAGTCCGTATGCCGGTGGTTCAGGGTTTTAATGATGATACAGATAATCTCGCTAAGACTTCTGACCTGCTCAAATCATTCGGGTTAAAATCTATAACACTTCTTCCTTATCATACGCTCGGAGAAGTGAAACTGGCAAAGATCAACTCGGATATATCTCCGTTGAATATCAGATCAATGTCAAAGAAAGAGCTTGGAAAAATATCTGAATTTTTCAAATCCTGCGGGATTGAATCTAATTGAGATTTAAGGAGGCAGCAATGGACTACACAACTATCCTTTATCAGGAAAAAGATCATATCGGACATATTACACTGAACAGACCAAAATGCATAAATGCCCTGAATAAAGCAATGATCGACGAGCTTGACCAGCTCTTTGATGATTTACGAAAGAGCGAAACAGCAAGAGTGCTAATCATTTCCGGTGCCGGAGAAAAAGGGTTTTG
Organism: Deltaproteobacteria bacterium; assembly: GCA_020053185.1. Taxonomy (GTDB): domain Bacteria; phylum Desulfobacterota; class Desulfomonilia; order UBA1062; family UBA1062; genus JAGVNP01. The sequence goes on from JAGVNP010000080.1 coordinate 2,409, forward strand.
TGCAGGACTTGATATGAAGGAGACCGCAACCGAGATGTTTGAGAGATCTCCTGAAGACATATATAAGCTTCAATCGCGCACCTCTTTTCTCTACTACAAGATAAGGCGTCTACCTCAGCCCATCATTGCAGCAATTCACGGCGCTGCGTCAGGCGCTGGATTCAGTTTTGCAATGGCAGCAGATGTACGCGTGATCTCAGGCGATGCCCGGTTCAATGCAGCATACATCAATATCGGACTTGGCGGTGCAGATCTGGCAAGCAGCTATTTTTTGCCAAAGCTCATAGGAACAGGAAGGGCGCATGAGTTTCTTCTGACAGGCAATTTCATGAGTGCGCAGGAGGCCATGCAACTGGGGTTTGCAAGCAGGATGGTGGAGCGGGAAAAGCTTTTGGATACTGCGTATGAGATTGCAAATACGATGGTGAGCAAGAGTCCGTTGGGGCTTATGATGACAAAAGAGGCTATCAACCAGGCGCTCGATATGTGCTCTCTTGAGCAGGCCCTGCACATGGAAAACAGGAACCAGGCATTTATGATCGCGGCAATGAAGATCCACAAAAATGATTGATAAATTCATTTCCTCTTAAGAGGACGAATATACGTTGAGAACTTTGCACAATAAAATAAACCGAACATATTTGTCATTCCCGCGCAGGCGGGAATCCAGTCTTTCTCCAGTCGTTTCATGGTTCCCCGCTCCCCGACTAAAGCAATCGAGGACAGGCTCCGCGGGGACGACGTCTGGATTCCGGGTCAAGCCCGGAATGACAGCAGGGGGTATCATGCAAAGGACTTACATTAAATTAAAAGGAGGCTTGGCATGGCTGAAAAATTTGCGAGCATGAGGAATCTGCAATTTCTGCTTTACGAATTATTTGATGCGGTATCGCTTACAAAATATCCTTTTTATCAGGATCATTCGCGCGAGACTTTTGACATGATGCTGGAAACCGCATTCAAGATGGGCACTGATCTCATGCAGCCCATGGCTGAAGAAATGGACAAGAATCCTCCTGAGTATGTGAATGGGGAGGTCACTATTCATCCGCAGTTGAAGTCGTTTATGAGGCAATGCGGTGACGGCGGATGGATTGCAGCGCCATTTACTTATGATCATGGCGGACAGCAGATCCCGATGACAGTTTTTTCTGCTTTTCGTTTTATCCTGAATGCAGCCAATTATTCGGCAAGCGTTTTTCCATCTCTGTCAATGGGCGCAGCGCATCTGATTCTATCCTTTGGGACTAAAGAGCTGATCGAGACATTTACCCCGAAGATGTGTTCAGGCCAGTGGCAGGGAACAATGGCGCTTACCGAGCCGCAGGCAGGAAGCTCGCTGACCGATATCACGACTTCTGCCGAGCCGACTGACGAAGGTTATTATAAGATCAAAGGACAAAAGATATTTATATCTGCAGGCGATCATCAGGCAGTGGAAAATGTGGTTCATCTCATGCTCGTGAAGATCAAAGGTGGCCCTCCGGGGATAAAGGGAATTTCATTGTTTGTTGTTCCAAAGATGCGAATCAAAGATAACGGCGAGCTTGAGCCCAATGATGTGAACTGCGTCGGGATCTATCACAAACTTGGCTACCGGGGCACTCCTCTTACCCAGTTGAGCATGGGAGAAAATGATGATTGCAGGGGCTACCTTGTGGGCGAGCCTCACAAGGGGATCTCATATATGTTCCAGATGATGAACGAAGCCCGCATCGATGTGGGCATGGGTGCAACAGCAATTGCCACAGCAGCGTACTATGCAGCGCTTGAGTATACAAAACAGCGTCCTCAGGGAAGGAAGATCACGGAAAAAGATTTTTCGCTACCTCAGGTGCCGATTATCGAACATGCAGATGTAAAACGCATGCTTCTGTTCCAGAAGGCCGTTGTTGAAGGGGCTCTTAGTCTGGTTATCCAATTGGGCATGTATTCTGATATGAGTCTGGTTACCGAAGGTGAAACGCAGGAGCGTTATAAGCTTCTGCTCGATCTCATGACTCCTGTAGTCAAGACGTATCCGTCTGAGATGGGAATCCTGTCAGTGAGCCAGGCTATACAATGTTTGGGCGGATATGGATACTGCGATGAGTTTCCTATAGAGCGGCTTTTCAGGGATATACGCATACA
>JAGVNP010000092.1 GCA_020053185.1 Deltaproteobacteria bacterium
ATGAGGGGCAAGGGTTACATCGTGATAGAGTTTTTTTACATCCTGTTCCCAGCCCCTCGATGGCTGCGGTGTAAAAAGAATATTTCCGTATTGAACAGCAGGTATGACGATGTATTTTGTCCCGCTTGCGCCTTGCCATGACATTACTTTATTGTCTTCAGGCTTGCCCCAGTTTTTAATGACCGCCTTTTTAAATCCTTCAGGCAGTTCCTCAAACCATGCTTTATAGGTCTCAATGGGAATGAGTATCGGTTTACTGCTCCTTGCAAGTCTGTCAATCTCACCCCCAGCCCAGTTGCCGATGTTTCTGGCATAATTATGGATGTCATTAAAAAGTCTTTCTTTAGTAATTACCCCCTCACCCTGCCCCTCTCCCACATGGAGAGAGGGAATATCTCCCCTCCCTTGATGGTGGACACTCATTCCCGTTCCACTCCCTTGATGGGAGGGGACTAAGGGGAGGGTGCTGTATCCTTCCTTTCCAAGCCTCTGCAAAATCTCCCACAAACTTTCTGGTAAAACATTTAAATAAGATGCGCCGATGTTCTGCTTGCCGGGCGGGTAGTTGTAATAGATAACGGCAACCCTCTTGTCTTTATTTGTCTTTTCCTGAAGATTCACCCATGCCTTTACCCTTTCAACGAGTCTCTTAATCCTTTCAGGGATGGGGCGTTCTTCTATATACTCAATCCCTGTCTCTTTATCTATTGCCTTTTCTTTTGAGGCTATGACTGTGGGCTGGATAATGCCGCCCATCTCCGGCAGGGCGATCTGGAAAGAGCGTTCAAAGATGTCAAGACCAACAGGGGACTTCTCCCACTCCTCCTTTGACTGGCTATAAAGGGTAATGGCATCAATCACAGGAACATTGAGTTTAGTTAGAAGCGGTATTGTAATCTGTGGATTTATCCCCATCTTCATACCCATAGCAACTACAAGCCTTACACGACTCTTACCGTTTTCATCAAAGAAAAATTTCTCAATTGCAGTTTCAGACGGCCAGCCATAGACAGGCAGGACATTAAAACCTTCTCTTTCAAGGCTATCAATCACGGCGTCAAGGTGCTTTGTCTGCCCTGACTCAACGGTATTTTTGTAAAAAACTATGCCGATCCATGGTCTACTGCCCCTCTCTTTCTCTGAGAGGTAAATTTGTCTATACTCCTCAAGATTTTCAAAAATCTTCTTTGTCTTGTATTCGTATATTCCAAGCCCAGATATTTTAATCGCCTCTCTGTAGGAAACATTAAAATTGAAATCCTTTTTCATTGCATAAAGCATCATGTTTTTGAGATTTTCAATGCCTCCATGCTGATAATATTCCTCTATTTCTTTGTCCAATAAAATGCCCAGTTTTTTAATCTCATCATTATATGACCCGCTTGCCGCCACTGCATACACCTTTCCACCCTTTTTTATTACCTCTTCTATCTCGGGCTTAACAGCATCAACAAGCTGCCTTCCCATTATATTGATTATCACCAGTTTTGACTCTCTGAGATGTTTAAGGTCTCTGCTGCGAATATCTTTTGATGGATAGACATGGAATGAAATATCATGACTCTGGACTCCGGACTCCGGACTCTGGACTAATTTTATTGCCTCTATAGCTGTCTTTGAGTGATTATCGCCGAGGAGAAGACTGACTTTTATAGGCTCTGCATGGGCAGTGGTAGTAAAAACAGCAAAAAATAAAATTACAAAAGCCAATATAATCACTAACTCTAAACTCCTGACTCTAAACTCTGACCTACTCTGGCACATAAATAACCCTCCCATCCTTAAGCTGATATGCTGTTCCGAGCCTCTCACCCTCGCCGCTCAATCGTTTGTCTGTCACCTTTTGTACCTTTATCTCTTTTCCCTTCTTTGTTACTATCTCTATCTTTCCGTCGGCACTCTTTTTTGTAATCGTCACCTCTGATTTGGGGTCAAGCAAATCAAGCATGTTGTACGCCATAAATAGAGCAATCATCATGCTCACGATAAAGACAACGCTTGCATCAAAGAGGTTCGCAACCCCTGAGATAGGGTCTTCAAGGGGCTGCTCATATTTATCAAATCGCCTGTGTCTCTCCAAAAATCTCATTTCCTTCCTCCAGTTTTGAATTTTGAACCTTGAACTTTGAATTGCGAAGCGTTAGCTCAGTGAGGTATTCCATCTCCCTCATATCAGCCCTTACCCACTTTTCTTTAAACATTGACATTAGATATGCAGCCAATCCACAGGCAAGCCCTACAACAGTTGTAGTAAATGCAGTTACCATGCTTCCTGCCATCTTTGGCATATCTCCCTGTGCAAGGGCAGAAAGGGCAATACCCATTGGTATTAATGTCCCCATTAATCCGAGTGCAGGGCCAACACGAATAGCAAACCTGATTTTATCAAGGGATTTAATGAGTTCAAGCTCTGCGCTCTGTAGAAATCTTTCAAGCTCAATATCCATGACATTCGACAATGAAGCCTTAGTCTCAAGGACTTTTTCATATCTCCTTAAAGCGGATGATTCACCATGTTTCCTTTCGAGATACTCCCGCAGAAAACCGCCGAAGGAAATCACCACCCAGAATGTGAGCAGCACAAGCCCTGCAACTACCGGGTAGAAGAGGGCAGACGATATTACATAGAGAAATGTCTCAAGACCTGCGAGAATGTTCATTTTTTAACCTCCGATTTTCTTAACTATCATTCCTGCGAAAGCAGGAATCCAGACCATGTCACCCTTTAAATCCTGGATTCCCGCCTGCGCGGGAATGACAGGATGAACGGTCACGTTTTTTATTTGCCATGTATCCAATCAGCATAGCTACAGCGAGTACAATGAAAACACCGATACTGTCATTTAAGGATAGGCCATTGCCTTCTGTTATGAAGGATTTATATGCTCCTTTTGCTTCCTCAATCTTTGCAGGAAGGTAAAGGGATGCGATGAAGTAAAACCCAATGGCAATCATGCTCAAACCAAGACCAACCCTTGGAGTGACAAGTGAAGAGTGACTATTAAAGAGTTTTAAAGAAAAATAAAAGGCTAATGACAGGACAATAAAAACAATTCCAAGTCCAAGTCCAACAAGATATGCAGGGAATTTAAATACATTCAGCGCTGCCCATGTGGAAAATGTCATTGCGGAAAGACATACAGGACAGGGGATCAATAAAAGTAAAGAGTTGAGAGTTGAGAGTTCAGAGTTATTCTTCTGAATTTTTGCTTTTACATTGCTTAACCCTGAACTCCTGTCCTCTGTCTTCTGTCCTCTGTGTTCTGTCTTCTGACTCTTGACTCTTGACTCCTGATTCCTGATTCCTGTCTTCTGACTTTTCAATAAGTATATTCCCCACCCAATCATTCCTATCGCCATCAGTGCATGGAGATACGGGCCTTTTCTCAAAACAGGCTCAAGGAGTTTTATTAAATGCCCTGAAAGCATGGCTATAGCAACAAACAGCACAAGA
>JAGVNP010000153.1 GCA_020053185.1 Deltaproteobacteria bacterium
ATTCTTTCCACGAGGATCGGCATTGCTAGGCGGTAAAGGAGCCAGCCGATAAATAAAAGTACCACTGTGACCAGAAAAACAATTAAAGCAGGAAGAAAATTACTTGCCGCACCTATTGCCAGCCATTCACGTGTGGTAACGATTAGTGGAGTAACCGGGTTCAATAATGTTAATTGTGCCAGAAAGCCGGTGGTGGGAGGTGTGTAAACCACCGGTGTAAACAGCATCCAGAAAGAAAGCACCACGCTTAACGCCTGACCTACATCAGAATAAAGCAACCCTATAGGAGTAATAAGAATGCCTATCATAAAACCTAAACAGAATATGGCGAAAACACCGGCCAGCGCTATCGGTGCGGTCATTGGAGGCACAATCCCGTAATAGATAAAGACGACGACTAGCAGGACCAACCTGATTATAAAATTGAACAGTACCTCCAACATGCCGGAAATCAAAATTGCTTCACGCGGGAAGTTGATCTTTGTCAGCATCGCTTTGGCAGCTGTCACGGTTTTAATCGGACTATTGATTGCATCGGCAAAAACCTGCCACAGAAGCGTGCCAATCATTACGTAGGCCGGATAAGGAAGTGGCAGGTTGCCCACATTAAGAATCGCGCTCCGATTCAGCAAAACAAAAGTGAAGGTAGCGACAATAGGCGGCAGGAAAGCCCATAAGTAGCCAAGAAAGCTTTGCCTATAACGGGCACTGAAGTCACGAACGAAAAGTCGCCAAGCTAGCTCCCGTGAAGCAAACAGGTCGCGAAACATTTCACAAAATAGCTTCGTTGGGTGCCGTAGTACGGATTCAGGAGTATACACCATTTTATTTGATTTAGTAATTTTCACTGATTTTCAAGTTTTGTTTTAAGTAAAATACTCCACCATGCCAGTATAATGAAGAGTTCACAATAGCGCCAGAGATCGGTCCAGTAGTTTTTTTCTGCGCGGCCTGGCTCGATTATTAGAACCTGCTCGCGTGTATGTGGGGAGGACGAGTTAGACATTTATCTGATTTTTTCTAAAAAAGAGACACCAAGAGGTTTCAAAGCTCCGCCACTATGGGTGATACCCATTACCGTATCTCTCATATAACCACATTGAAACATCTCTTTCCTTACTATTTCTAACACCCTAATATAACTTTATTATATAAAATTCTGTGCTGTTCGGCAATGTAAGACCAAGAAGTTTTGTTCTTCATTTGCTGCCGTTTATTAATAAGGATATGATCATCTATCGATCCATCTAGAGCCCCTGTTATATTTTCTGCAAGATCCGCTTCGTCTTTTGGCTTAAACAAAAAACCTTCTTTATTCTGTGTTACCCAAGTTCTGTTTGCGTCTATATCTGTTACCACTGGAATAAGTCCTGCAGATAGTGCCTCAAGAAGGGAAACAGAAGTTCCATCTGCCAATGATGTCGAGACATACACGGTTGCCTCTGACATAAAACGGGCAATCTCTGTATTTGGCACACTGCCAATAAAATCAACTTTATCCCCCACATTTAATGACTGTGCAAGTTGCTTCAAATATTCATCCTGCGAGCCTGTGCCCAGGATGATAAATCGCGCATCAAAAATCTTTTCCAGCACCAACGGCACAGCTCGAATAAGGGTTTCAACATCATATAAAGATTCTAATGATCTGGTTGAGATTACGGTCTTTCCATTTTCTTTCCTATTTACATTGAAAAAAACATCATCAACACCAAGCGGGATTACTTCTGCCTCCTCTAGTCCCCTCTTCTGCTTCATGTTTTCTGAGACTATAGTAATTCTTTTTGAAAGCATAGTCGCTATACCAAATAAAATATTTATTCCTGGCTTATCTGCAATCCTCAGATCCATTCCATGCGCAGTGTTTATCACAGGTATTCGTGTAATAAACCCGGCAAGAGCTGCAATGAGCCCGGTTGGAACAATCCAATTTCCGTGAATTATATCCGGCTTTTCTTTCATGATAACGCGCAAAGATTTGAAAAAGCCGAAGATCATATAGATGATCATCCCAAAGATAGGGATTTTACCTGATTGGCCAAGGGGTTGATTTTTACTTGGATACCAGAAGCGATATACTTTTATTCCCTCATCGTCTTGAAAAAATGGACTTTCCTTAAATACCTTGGGAGTAACAACCACAATATCAAGCTCTTGTTTTTTCAATTCCTTACAGAGCCTTTGTATAAAGATACCCCTGTATGAACCTTTAAAATCAGGATATCCATTGCTGATCACGAGTACCTTCATGGATTATAGGCTTATACTATCGACAGTGAAAAGTGAATAGCAAATAGTTAAAGATAACCAGGTTATACGGTTATCGGTTGTGAATTTTTACTGTACAGAGACAGCAATTTTACTGGATTCCCTCCTACGCGGGAATGACAAAAAAACTCGTTACTCTTTACTGTTTACGGTCTACTCATCAATAATCGCAACAGCACGAATCCAACCAGCGCTTGCAGCCTTTATCTTTACCGGAAAGCAGTAGAAGGTAAAGCCTGTGTTAGGGAGTTTATCGAGATTCGTGAGCTTTTCTATCTGAAAATACCCTTTTTCAATCCCTGCAAAATGACCTTCCCATATCAAAGAAGCATCTTTTGTCGCTGCAAAATCTCTGGCCTGAAAAGGCAGCGGCCTGTCCCAGCTCCATGCATCTGTACCAACCACGTGAACTCCCTGATCAATAAGCCACAGGGTTGCATCTTTTCCAAAACCGCACCCTTTTACCAGATATTCTTGTTTTCCCCAAAATAGTGCTGCACCTGACTGTGCTAAGAATATGTCGCCCTCCTTGAGCACATACCCTATTCTATCAAGCTTCTTTTTGATGTCATCCGGCATAACATTGTAACCATCTGGCTTATCAGAAAAATCAATCTTTACGCCATTGCCAAGCCCCCACTCCAGCGGCATCTGATCAATGGTAAGCGCGGGCTTTCCCGCATCCTGTGTTGGATGATAATGCCATGGCGCATCCATGTGCGTGCCAGCATGCGTCGAGACTTCAAGAAACTCAATAGCCCAGCCAAGCTCGCCTGGAAGATCTTTTTCTGTAATCCCCGGATAAAATGCCTTCATGGATTCCGCACCTTGCGCATGATTAATATAGACAATTTTAGGGATCATCATGGGTGGATCAGAAGGCAGCCCATGTTCGATTGCTATGGAAAGATCTATAAATCTCCTTGGCATAACATCCTCCTGAATTTCAATTGCTTCAAGATAAGAAACGAGGCCCTGAATGTCAAGCAACTCAAATTTGGAAACTTCTAACAAGTTTTCTTATTGACACATGCCTGGCAAATATATAATTTGTGAAAGGTGAGCAGCTGCTCACTAATCTTAAAATGAGGGGTGTCTTATGCTAAATCAGAATGTCTTGGCAAGGATCCACCTGGAGGCTGTGCTGTCCAATCTTGAGATATTGGCTCAGGATGATCCACAGACAGCAGACCTTGCAAAAAAGTGGAATGGCAACATCAATTTTGTGACAGGACTCACAGGACCACGGGCTTCTTTGCAGTTTAAAGACGGCCAGATTAAACTTGTACCTGGCGAGGGAGGATTTTTAGGGATCGTGCTGTTCTTCCCTGCTGAGAAGCTCTTAAATAACATGTTTACAGGAAAAGGAATAGGCTTCCCCATCCCGTTAAAAGGTTTCATAAGAATGAAAGGCCTTATAATCTTCATGAAGCTTGCAAAACGAATGGAAGAAGTTCTCAAAGGCGATTCAGCGCCAGCAGAACTAAAAGCAAAGCTCATGCTCAACACCGTTGCAAAGACAGTAGCAATCATTGCAAGCTATGATGAAGAAGGAAAAGAGCTTGCAAAAAAGGCAAAGGGTGTTGCTGAGATCAGAGTCAAAAACGGTTATGCAGTGAATGTTGATTTTGCAGACGGAAAAGCCACAGCAAAGAACGGGAACGCACCTGATCCTGACCTGATAATGGAGTTTAACACCAACAAACTCTTCCTGGATCTAGCAGAAGAAAAGGTCGATGTCATGGCTGCGATATGCCTTGAGGATATGGTTCTCTCCGGCAATCTTGGGCTTGGCGATATCGTCAATACATTTCTCGACAAAGTCGGCATTTACCTTGCATAGGAGGAAGAAAAATGGCTTACACATTCAATAAATCAAAGGAAATGTTCAAACGGGCAACAAAGGTTATCCCGCAGGGTATCTATGGACACTTTAACCCGGCAACTACAATCCCTGGCTCATACCCATATTTTATTTCCCATGCAAAGGGACCTCGTTTCTGGGATATCGATGGGAACGAGTACATTGACTATGTGTGCGCATACGGACCAATGTTACTTGGATATGCACATGACAAGGTGGATGAGGCATTTGCAAAACAGGCCAAGAAAGGCACATCTACCACACCTCCCTCCACTCTTCTTGTTGATCTTGCAGAAAAAATGGTAGACACCATTGATTGCGCTGACTGGGCAATGTTTGCAAAGAATGGCGCTGATACCACATCATGGGCAATGGTCATTGCGCGCGGTTATAAGAAAAGAAACAAGATCGTCTTAGCTGAAGGCGGATACCACGGCACACAGCCATGGGCTGGCAGCAACCATGTTGGCATTACCCCGACTGACAGAAAAGATATCCTCATGGTGCCCTGGGGAGATGCCGCTGCATTTGAAAAAATAGTGGCAGAAAACAAAGATCAAATTGCAGGTGCCATGTTCACCCCATACCATCACCCTGTATTCGCCCACTCAAAGCTCCCTGATCCAGGATTCTGGTCAAAAATGAGAAAAATCTGCGATGAAAATGATATCGTGCTCATCATTGACGATGTACGAGTTGGGTGGAGACTTGATATAAAAGGATCGGCACATGCCTTTGGTTTCAAACCAGATCTGGCCTGCTACTGCAAAGCTATTGCAAACGGATACCCAATCTCTGCAATTGTTGGAAATGAAAAGATGAGACTTAGTGCTTCAAAAGTCTTCCACACCGGCTCTTACTGGAACAACTCTCCAGAAATGGCAGCAGCCATGGCTTGCATCGACGAAATGAAGGCTGTTGATGCTGCAGGGATCTGCAATGCACGTGGCACACAACTGAAAAATGGATTAATACAGATCGCAACTTCCCATGGACTTCAATTTGAGGTCTCTGGTCCACCTGTTATGCCCTTCATTAAGTTCGCGAATGAAGATAACTTCAAACGTTCACAGCTGTTCTGTAAAGAATGCTCTCTGAATGGCGTATACTTCCTGTGGCATCACAACATGTTCTTGAGCGCAGCACACACCGAAGAAGATATCAAGAAAACATTAGATGTCGCAGATGCAGCATTTAAGGTGGTAAAACAACAGTTTGGCGGATAAGTACAACTGGTAAATCAAAACAAAAAAGGGATCTGAGTTTTCTTAGATCCCTTTTTCTTTATCATTCGACCTTTGATACAGATCCACGCAACCCTTTGCTGAAAAGCCGTCCGCATGTCTCAAACATGATGTAGCGGGTTGAAAGGAGAGGAATTCCTTTTTCTGTTGCCATTTTAATTGTCTCTTCTGATGGACGTTTGCCTCTTACAAAAATAATTGCAGAAAGACCTTTTGTATCAGCAGTGCGTACAACAAGAGGATCAGTAAGACCTGTAAGGAGAATCGAGCCTTCTTTTGCAAATGAAAGCACATCGCTCATGAGATCTGCGGCAAAAGCTCTTTCTACTTCAATGTGACTCATATCCTTACCTACGATAAGGTCTGCCTCTAATAAATATTGTATCTCTTCTAGCGTCATCTTCTTAATGTTCCTCAACTACCATGAATAATCCCTGGCAGATCCTTATTTTTTTGACGAAGATGCTGGTAAAGGAGGTAGAGGTACGCTGGAAATTTTTAGTCTTAATTGACATCTTAAACATCTTTTTGCCTCATCCATGGCAGCATATTTACTTAGACAATCTTCCACTTCTGGAAATCCTTTGAGCCTTTTTTCTAAAGGCAGAACAGGGATTTTATCTCTTTTCTTGTAGGCAAATTGTTCTTCCTTTCCCAGACAAGGGGGTTCCTCTTCCCGGGCGACCAATTCCTCATAAATTTCTCCGGAGCCGCCTAAATACTTATCTATAGACGAGGCAGCTTTCCTTCCTGCTTCAATAGCTTTAATTACGGTAGCAGGGCCGCTTACCACATCCCCTCCAGCAAAAACTCCCTTTAAAGAACAACTTAGAAGTTCTTTATCTGCCACAAGACGGCCGCTCTTATCTGTCAAAACAGAAAACCCTTTGGGAACCACTGATCTCTGTCCGATGGCCATTATTAGTCTCTCCGCCTTGAGAATAAATTCGCTGCCCTTTACAGGAACAGGACTTCTTCTGCCGCTCGCATCTGGCTCACCTAATTCCATACGAATAGACTCTACTTTCAGTTCATCCTTTTCTGCCAGTATTTTTGTGGGCGCAACCAGAAACTCTATATTCACACCTTCCTCTAAAGCATATTCTATCTCTTCTTTAGAAGCCGGCATTTCTTTCAGTGTCCGCCTGTACAGCATAGTTACTTTGTCTGCTCCCAATCTCAGTGCGCTTCGGGCTACGTCTATTGCTACATTTCCGCCTCCTACCACAGCCACTTGCTTACCGAGATCCACTTTCTTTCCGTAATTTATTGCTTCCAAAACTGTTA